>CAZOEC010000020.1:0-46749 GCA_964578635.1 uncultured Pseudomonas sp. | reverse complement strand
GCGTTGCCGCGAGAAATGGCCCCCGGTTAGGCGCAGGACGCAGGTAATGGTTATTCCCTTGCCAAGTCCTGCAACAACAGCGGGGGTCATTTCTCGCGCAACCCAAAGGGCCGGGCCTTTTTTTGCGCGATGCTGCGTTTCTCGACACTCATTTGGAACAACCAAACTTCGCGTCTCGTACCTGGCCTCGCGCCAAAACAGGCTCCGGCGCGGCCGTGAATGAAATGGCAACAGACCCTAATACAAGGAGTTCAATATGGAAGACTTCAGCTTCAATGCGCTGATGGCCGTGGCCTTGGCCAACAAACTGGTAACCGGCGCGGTGATCTCCACCCTGCTCTCGGCACTCCTGATCAAGGTCTACTGGGACAAGGTCGGCTATTTTCTGATGCGCGTATGGCACGGCACCCCCCTGATCGGCACTGTCGCGCGCCTGGCCAGCGGCAGCACCAGCACCGACCACAAGAAGTGGCTGCTGAGTGAAGCCTCGCTGTGCAACAACTACTACGACTACTACCAGGATGTCGGGGACAAAAGCTCCGACTACTACAACAAGTGCGAGTCCTACCTGGACACCATCGGTGAAGGCGACCGCCGTGAGCGCCCGATCTGGGTGCTGGTGCTGATTTTTCTGCTGATCCTCTTCGAGGCCGTGGGTTTCGCCTATGTGCTGGTGCCCTTTATCAACCAGAACCTGTCATCCAATGACCAGGCCTATCTGGGCTGGATGGCCGCGTTCCTCCTGTCGATTATCTCCGCCGGCTTTGCCGAAGCCGCCGGCCGGGCCCTCCACCACAACTCGCTGGTCAACAAGGCCCGTCACTGGTGGGAAGGCGATCAGGATGAGAACAAGGTCACCCCGCTGAAACAGGTGCAGCCGGGCGTGCGCATCAAGGAAACCGAGAAGGACGAAGGCGGCAAGGACTACAACCGCATTCTGGCGCGTATCGTCACCAACCAGACAGTGACCCCGCGACATGGCTGGATTGTCGGCTGCGCCTTGGTGGTGGTGATCATGGCGTGTGCGGCATTCGGCATCCGTGCCTACCAGCTCAAGAGCATCGAGACCGAAATGGTCGGCAACCCAAGCGTATTTGCCGAACAGAGCTATGAAAGCAGCGCCAGCCCCTTTGAGCTGCCGGCGGACTCCGCGGCGGTGAACCAGGAAGCCAGCGACAACACCCTGACCGACAAGATGGACGCGATTCGCAGCGCCTCGCTGATCACCTTTGTGGTGCTCTCGGTGATCTACGTCGCCATTCAGGCCGTCAGCGTCTGGCTGGCTTCGATCTTCGGCTTCGCCGGGGTCGAGTCGAAGAAAGCCTGGCAATACACCCACAAGTTCAACAACGCCATTGAGCTTGAGCGCTGGATGGAAAACCAACGCGGCAAGATCGCCGCCCATGCCGACCACAAGCTGCGCATGCTGCAGATGAAGTTATCCAAGCGCACCACCACCGACAGCAATGTGCAGGCAGCCCTCAAAGGCGCTCACGGCCGTGACTTCAACGCCTATGTGTTGCGCATGCAGGAAGAGGCAGGCACCCATCGCTCGCAGCCGCAGCCAAATATTCCGGCCGCCGTTCAAGCCAAGCCCCTGCAGAGCGCACCTGTGGAGGAGGCACCGCTCGTGGTTAGCCAGCCCACGGCTCCCGACCAGCCCAGCGAAGCACCTACGGTGCTCAGCCACGCAGCAAGCCCAGCCACCGACCTCAGCGCCCTGCGCAATAAGGATCTGACGGCTTTCAGCGATGAACAACTGGGCACCATCTGCAGGGCCAAGGGTTACGACTTGGCGGCCGTGCTGGCGATTCGCGCCGAACAACAACTGTTGAAAGACTTTGAAGAGGTCTAAATGAAGCTCAAGGCCCTTTATGCCTTGCTGCTGTGCTTGCCTGCCCTAGGGCAGGCAGCCGAGCGCAACGACATCCCCGACTGTTACGGCTATGCCAAGGTCAACGAACACCGCCAGCCCAGCTCTGGGCGCGAGCTGACGGTGATAGTCGACCAGACCATACCTATGCCGGAAAGCATCCAGAAAGCCGCCTGGGGGCAGATCAATCGCTTTGTTGCACCGGGCGACAAAATCCGCCTGTACAGCTTTTCGGCCTTTCTACCCGACCAGTTTATGCAACTGCGCTTCGCCGGCGAACTGAACGCGCCTTTCGAAGGCAAGATTCGCGACAGCATTGGCATGCAGTCCCTGCGCACCTTCGACAAGTGCGTGGCCGAGCAGCGGAGCTTTTTTACCAAGAAGTTCGGTCAGGTATTCGTCAGCACCCTGCGTGAAGCCTCGGAAGATATCCCGCGCAGCGAAATCTTCCATTCGCTGCGCGACATAGGTAACGACCTGGCCCGCCACCCAGCCGATGAGCGGGTCATTCTGCTGCTCTCGGACATGCTGGAAAACAGCGAATTTGGCAGCTTTTACGCCAACAACCGCATCCGTGATCTGCAACCCCAGGCCGAGCTCAAGCGCGTGGGCGAGCAGCAGCTTTTTGCCGACCTGCACAATGCCCGGGTATATGTGGCAGGCGCGGGGTTGATCACCAAGGACGTTAAACAGGCCTACCGTTCCGGCAAGACCATGGAGCTGCTGCAAAGCTTCTGGAAAGGCTACTTCGACGGTTCCAACGCCAGCCTGGTGGCCTTTGGCTCACCCAGCTTGAATGTCGATCTGCAGTAAAGCTTCTTACTAGGAATGCCCTGAACCGGTTCGCCGACTGAGGGGCAACTCGACGTCACAAGCGACCCTGTCAGCGCCCTAATACTGTTCATTTAAGTAGAGCGAAATTGCGCTTAACTGAAGATCGGGTCATGAAAACCTTCACCGTCTTTCGTCGTAATGGCGTTGAACAGTGGTCCAGACAAGGATGGGGGGCCGACTAGGTAGTAACCCATCAATTGGCTGATGGGTTACTACCCATCCTACGGCTCTGAGCGCAGAAGATGCCGCTTCCCCGCTAAGGGAGAGCGGCATTTTTCTTATGTGAGCAGCATTGCAGCCATCGCCCCGTCGTCTATAGCTGACGGGCCTGCTCACGCAGCAACTGAGCAAACTGCTCCGCCGGCACCGGCTTGCTGATCAGATAGCCCTGGATCTCGTCGCAGCGCTGGCTCTTGAGGAAGTCCATCTGGCTCTGGGTTTCCACGCCCTCGGCCACCACCTTGAGTTCCAGGCTGTGGGCCATGGCGATGATGGCGCGGGTGATGGCGGCGTCTTCGCTGCCCGGGGTGAGGTCGCGGATAAAGGTCTGGTCGATCTTTACGTAGTCCACCGGGAAGCGCTTGAGGTAGCTCAGCGAGGAATAGCCGGTGCCGAAGTCGTCGATGGCCAGCTTGACCCCCATCTCGCGCAATTGGCGGAAGGTGGCGATAACGTTCTCGACGTTATCCAGCAGCTGGCTTTCGGTCAGCTCAAGTTCGAGGAATTGCGAGGCCAGGCCGGTTTCATCCAGCACCTGGCGCACCAGGCTGACCAGGTTGCCCTGACGCAGTTGATGCACCGACAGGTTGACCGACACGCGGATCTGCGCCAGCCCCTGCAACTGCCAGGCGCGCGCCTGCTGGCAGGCCTGGCGCAGAACGAACTCGCCGATAGCGCCGATCAACCCGGTTTCCTCGGCCAGGCCGATAAACTCGCCCGGCGGCACCAGTCCCAGTTCGGGGTGACGCCAGCGCACCAGGGCCTCGGCGGCGTTGAGGCTGTCGTCGGCCAGGCACAGTTTGGGCTGGTAGAACACCTCCAGCTGGCCCTCGTCGATGGCCTTGCGCAGCTGGTTTTCCAGCTGCAGACGTTCCAGGGTGCAGGCCTGCAGGTTGTCGGTGAAGAACTGGAAGGTGTTGCCGCCCAGGTGCTTGGCATGCTGCATGGCCATATTGGCCTGGCTGACCAGGGCGGAAATCTCCCGGGCGTTATCCGGCAGCAGGCTGATGCCCAGGGAGGCGCTGACCACCAGTTCGTGGCCACCCACGGTCATCGGCATGCGCAGTTTGCTGAGCAGACGGCTGGCCAGCCGCGCCAGGCTGGAGAGGCTGCCGTAGGAGTCGAGCAGCACGGCGAATTCGTCGCCGGACAGCCGCGCGATGGTGTCGGCCTCGGACACGGTCTGGGTCAGGCGGCGGCTGATCTGGCGCAGCAGCTGGTCGGCCACTTCATGGCCGAGGCTGTCGTTGAGCAGCTTGAAGCGGTCCAGGTCGATATGCAGCAGGGCGATGCTGCGCCCGCCCTGGCGCGCGCGCTGGCTGGCTTCGTGCAGACGCGCGCGGAACAGGCTGCGGTTGGCCAGGCCGGTCAGTTCGTCGTAGTGCGACAGGTAGCGCAGGCGCTCCTCGGCCTCGCGGCGCGACGACAGGTCGGCGAAGAAGCCGACGATATGGCTGGCCTGGCCGCGGGAATCGCGCACCACGTTGAGCTGCAACCACTGCGGGTACAGCTCGCCGTTCTTGCGCGTCTCGATCAGCTCGCCCTGCCAGCTGCCACGGCTTTCCAGCTCCAGGCGGATCAGCTGGTACTGACGACGGCTCTCGCGGCTGCTGATCAGCACGCCCACGTTGCGCCCCAGCACGTCCTCGCGACGGTAACCGGTAACCTGGGTAAAGGCCTGGTTGACCGCCAGCAGGCGGTAATCCGGGTCGAGGATGACGATACCTTCGCTGGCCGCCTCGAACACCGTGGCCGACAGCCGTTGCTGTTCTTCCTGCAGCTTGCGCGCGCTGATATCGCGGCGCGTACCGAGCATGCGCAGCACCCGGCCGGCGGCATCGCGCTCCACCGCGCGGCCGCGGTCCTCGATCCACACCCAGCGCCCTTCGGCGTGCTTGATCCGGTATTCCACCTGATAGCCGTCACTGCGGCCCTTCATATGTTCGACCAGGGCGCGGCGCAACACCGGCAGATCGTCCGGGTGCAGGCGCGGCTTGAGGTCGCGCAGCATCACCTGCACCTCGCCCGGCTCCAGGCCGAAAATCTCCTTGAGCTGGGAGTGGTGCACCTCGTCGCTCTGCAAATCCCAGTCCCACAGGCCCAGTTCGCTGGCGTCGATGGCCAGGCTCAGACGCGTCTGGCTCTTGCTCAGGGCATGGGTGGCGGCATCCAGTTCCAGGGTGCGTTCGGCTACGCGCATTTCCAGCTCGTCATGGGCGGCACGCAGTTCGCGCTCGGCGCGGCGGCGCTGCTCCACCTCATGGGCCAGTTCGCTATTGAGACTCTCGGCCTGCTGCTTGGCCTGTTCCAGGTTGCCGATCAGCGCCTGGTTCTGGAAACGCTGCAGCAGGCTGCGCTGCACCAGGCGGTTGACCTGCCAGGCCACCACCAGCAACGACACCAGCAGGATCACCCCGAGCACGCCCCAGCCGCGCAGCTGGGTGCTGCCGCTGAGCAACAGATAGCCCACCGCCGGCAGCAGGCAGGGCAAGGCGAAGGAGAGAAAAGCCGACAGGCTGACCGCATAGGCCACGCTGGCGGAGAGGATGGCCGCGGCGATCAGGCCATAGACCAGGGCCTGCAGATAGAACACGTCGGCCGGCACCAGAAATACCGCGGCGAAGGCCAGGGTCAGCCCGGAAATCCCCGCGCCCAGCAAAAAGCGCCTGCGCCAGTGTGGTTCGGCCTGAGCGCTGGGTGATGCCGCATCGAAGGCGCGCACCTGAACCAGGCGCAATACCGCCAGCAGCACCAACCAGACCAGCCAGCCGCCGAGCAAGCCGTGGGCCTGGGAACTCCAGAGCAATACCGCACAGGCCACGCCATTGAGCAGCATAAATAACGTCGGCAACCGCGAGCCCTGATAGAGCAGACGGGTGCGTTCGGCAGCTATATCGGTAGCAAATGCCTGGGCGACCTCACGCACGGGGGTCGGTTTCAGGTCAGGTGCGCCGGCAAAAAAGATCGGTGCAGTCACAGGCGATATTCTTGTAATGGTTGCCTTGGTGTCGGCGGAGCATACGCGAGCTAGAGGCATCGCCCAAGATGGATCTGGGCTAATTCGTCGCCTCGGGCCCCAACTTTTGAACAGTACGCCGAGCGACCGCCAAGGCCTGAGCGCGACCGACCGGTCGTCGCAAACCACACAGCTCGGCAGTGCGGTTTGCCCTGCCTGGCGCAGCCCCCTAGAATGCCGCGATGCAAAATGACCCCGAACTCCTGATTGCCTCTCTTAATGATGCCCAACGCCAGGCTGTAGCCGCGCGCGTGGGCCGCCAACTGGTGCTGGCCGGTGCTGGCTCCGGTAAAACCCGCGTGCTGGTGCACCGCATCGCCTGGTTGATCCAGATCGAGAATGCCTCGCCGCACAGCATCCTGTCGGTGACCTTCACCAACAAGGCCGCTGCCGAAATGCGCCATCGCATCGAGCAGATGCTCGGGCAGAGCCCGGCCGGCATGTGGGTCGGCACCTTCCACGGCCTGGCTCATCGTCTGTTGCGCGCGCACTGGCAGGAAGCCGGCCTGGCCGAGAACTTCCAGATTCTCGATTCCGACGACCAGCAACGCATCGTCAAACGAGTGATACGCGACCTCGGCCTGGATGAACAACGCTGGCCGCCGAAACAGGCGCAGTGGTTTATCAACGGGCAGAAGGACGAAGGCCTGCGGCCGAAGAATATCCAGCCCGGCGGCGACCTGTTCCTCGCCACCATGCTGAAGATCTACGAAGCCTACGAAGCGGCCTGCGCCCGCGCCGGAGTGATCGACTTCTCCGAGCTGCTGCTGCGCGCCCTCGACCTGTGGCGTGACAAACCGGGCCTGCTGGAGCATTACCAGCGGCGCTTCCGGCATATCCTGGTCGACGAATTCCAGGATACCAACGCCGTGCAATACGCCTGGCTGCGCATGCTCGCCAAAGGCGGCGACAGCCTGATGGTGGTCGGCGACGACGACCAGTCGATCTACGGCTGGCGCGGGGCGAAGATCGAGAACATCCAGCAGTTCTCCGACGACTTTAGCGATGCCGAAGTGATCCGCCTGGAGCAGAACTACCGCTCCACCGCCGGCATCCTCAAGGCCGCCAACGCGCTGATCGCCAATAACCAGGGCCGTCTGGGCAAGGAACTGTGGACCGAAGACGGCGACGGCGAACCGATCAACCTGTACTCGGCATTCAACGAACACGACGAAGCGCGTTACGTGGTCGAGACGATCGAGGACGCCCTGCGCAAGGACGGCCTCAAGCGCAGCGAAATCGCCATTCTCTACCGCTCCAACGCCCAGTCGCGTGTGCTCGAAGAAGCGCTACTGCGCGAGAAGATTCCCTATCGCATCTACGGCGGCCAGCGCTTCTTCGAGCGCGCCGAGATCAAGAACGCCATGGCCTACCTGCGCCTGCTCGACGGCCGCGGCAACGACGCCGCGCTGGAGCGGGTGATCAACGTACCGGCGCGCGGTATCGGCGAAAAAAGCATCGAGGCGATCCGCGAATACGCCCGCGCCCACGAAGTATCAATGTGGGGCGCGATCCACCTGATGGTCACCGCCAAGACCCTGCCGGCCCGCGCCTCGGGGGCGCTGGCCGGGTTTATCGAGCTGATCAACAACCTCGCCGCCAAAGTGCTGGAGATGCCGCTGCACCTGATGACCCAGACGGTGATCGAGCAAAGCGGCCTGATCGCCTACCACAAGGCCGAGAAAGGCGAAAAAGCCCAGGCCCGCATCGAAAACCTTGAGGAACTGGTCAGCGCCGCGCGCACCTTCGACAACAACGAAGACGACGAACTCAGCCCGCTGCAGGCCTTCCTCAGCCACGCCTCGCTGGAAGCCGGCGACACCCAGGCCGCAGAAAACGAAGACAGCGTGCAGCTGATGACCCTGCACAGCGCCAAGGGCCTGGAGTTCCCCCAGGTGTTTCTGGTGGGCATGGAAGAAGGCCTGTTCCCGCACAAGATGAGCCTGGAAGAACCCGGCCGCCTGGAAGAAGAGCGCCGTCTGGCCTACGTCGGCATCACCCGCGCCATGAGCAAGCTGGTGATCACCTACGCCGAAACGCGCCGCCTGTACGGCAGCGAGACCTACAACAAGGTGTCGCGCTTCGTCCGCGAGATTCCGCCGCAGCTGATTCAGGAAGTGCGCCTGTCCAACAGCGTCAGCCGGCCGTTCGGTGCGGTCAGCCGCAATATGGGCGGCAACAGCATGAGCGGTGACAGTATGTTCGCCGGCAGCGCCGTGCCGGACACCGGCTTCAACCTCGGCCAGCGCGTGCAACATTCGCTGTTCGGTGAGGGCACCATCCTCAACTTCGAAGGCTCCGGCGCGCAGGCGCGGGTGCAGGTGAATTTCGAAAGCGAAGGCAGCAAGTGGCTGATGCTGAGCTACGCCAAGCTGGAAGCGCTGTAACTACAACCTGTAGGAGCGGCGGGGACGCCTAGTCCATGCCCGCGATGCTTTTTCGGGTGCCTGCTGTCGCGGCCATGGGCCGTTCCTACAAAGGCTCCCCAGCGTGATTGATCGACCATTCAAACAATAAGGAGCCTCAATGATCCGCCGCCCTCTGCTGCTCGCCAGCGCCCTGCTCGCCGCCCTCGGCCTGGCCGGGTGCAAGGAAGAACCCGCCGCGCCGCAAGCCAGCGCCGAACCGGTGCAGAGCTTCCAGTGGAAGATGGTCACCGCCTGGCCGAAGAACTATCCCGGCCTGGGCACCGCCGCCGAGCGTCTGGCCGAGCGGGTCAGCGCCATGAGCAACGGCCGCCTGACCATCAAGGTGTATGCCGGCGGTGAGCTGGTGCCGCCGCTGGAGGTGTTCGACGCCGTGTCGCGCGGCACCGCCGAGCTGGGTCACGGCGCGGCCTACTACTGGAAGGGCAAGGTGCCGGCGGCGCAGTTCTTTACCGCCGTGCCGTTCGGCCTGTCCACCAGCGAAATGAACGCCTGGCTGAGCAAGGGCGGCGGTCAGGCGCTGTGGGATGAAGCCTATGCCCCCTATGGCGTAAAACCCATGGTGGTGGGCAACACCGGCATGCAGATGGGCGGCTGGTACAACAAGGAAATCAATTCGCTGGATGACCTCAAGGGCCTGAAGATCCGCATGCCTGGCCTGGGCGGCGAAGTGCTGAGCAAGCTCGGCGCAACCACCGTCAACCTGCCCGGCGGCGAAGTGTTTACCGCGCTGCAGACCAACGCCATCGACGCCACCGACTGGGTCAGCCCTTACAACGACCTGGCCTTCGGCCTGCACAAAGCCGCCAAGTTCTACTACTACCCCGGCTGGCAGGAACCCCAGGCAGTACTGGAATTGCTGATCAACCAGAAGGCCCTCGATAGCCTGCCGGCCGACCTGCAGGCGATCCTCACCGAAGCCGCCCGCGCCGCCAGCCAGGACATGCTGGATGACTACGTCTATCACAACGCCATGGCCCTGGATGAACTGAAGCAGCAGGGCACCCTGCTCAAGCGCTTCCCCGACGAAGTGCTCGACGCCATGCAGCGCGAATCGGAAGTGGTACTCGGCGAACTGGCCGCCCAAAGCGAGCTGAACGGCCGCATCTGGGCCTCGATGCAGGCCTTCCAGGCCCAGGTCAGCCAGATGCACAAGGTTTCGGAGAAAGAGCTGTACGACTGGCGCTAAGGCCCCCGGCTGAACACCGCACGCACCATCGCAAGATCAGCCGGTGCGCACGGCGCACCCTACGACCAACGGCAACCCCGGCTTCCGTTGGTCGACTCCGCACCGCCTTCCGCGCCCCTCGGCCATACTGCTTGGCGAGGTGAGCCTATGAAAAAACCAACAATCACAGCAGCGCAGATCCTCGACAGCACCCTCAGGCTGGCCGATGTCTGCGGCTGGGAGCGTCTGCACCTGTTCGATGTGGCTGCCGACCTGGGCGTCGGCCTGGATAGCATCGCCAGTCATTACCGCGAGAAGGACCAACTGGTGGAAGCCTGGTTCGACCGCGCCGACCAGGCCATGCTGGCCCGCGCCAAGGCCGCCGACCTGCTGCCCCTGACACCGGCCAAGCGCCTGGAAGAGCTGCTGCTGGCCTGGCTCGCCAGCCTGGCGACGCACCGCGCGGTCACCGGGCAGATGCTGCTGTACAAGCTGGAGCCCGGGCATATCCACCTGCAGATCGGCGGCCTGCTGCGCATCAGCCGCACCGTGCAGTGGTGGCGCGAAGCGGCCCAGCGGGAAACCCTGCACCTGCGCCGCATCGCCGAGGAAAGCCTGCTGACCGGCGTCTACCTGCGCTGCTTTATCCACTGGCTGCGCCACCCCGAACAAGACCCCGCCGAGTTCCGCGCCCTGCTGCGCAGCCAGTTGCGCTGCGGCCCGCTGCTGGCACTGCTGCGCCAATAGCCTCGGTAGGGTGCGCCATGCGCACCGGGGCATTCGCCAAGCGGTACGCCCTATACAACGACTGGGGCACAAGCAAAGGCTATGTCTGAGTTGGCTGCTGTCGACATGCTCAGCCTTTGTAGGAGCGGGCTTGCCCGCGAATCGAGGCCAATAGAAGAACATCGCGGCCAAGGCCGCTCCTACGGGGTTCGCAGAATCCGCCAGCACCGCTGGTAACACTTCATGGGGGCATAGCCAAACCATTGCTAACGTCGCGCAGCGACGGCCAGCAGGGTGGCCGCCAGGGATGGCAGGCCATAAAGCAAAAGCCGGAAACATTCTATGTCTAGCCAGCGGCGGCCATGCCGGGCAAGATGCCGCGCGTAGTCCCAATCACCAAGAGACAGCCAAACATGCAGCGTTTTCTCAGTGTCGCCCTGGCCATGTGCCTCAGCCTGGGCCTTACCATGAGTTTCGAAGCCGAAGCCAAGCGTTTTGGCGGGGCAAAATCCTTCGGCTCCGCGCCAAGCCATCAAACCCGCCAGGCTCCGGCCCAGCAAACCGCCACCGCACCAGCAGCCGGTCGTCAGCCTGCCGCCGCCAGCGGTGCCTCGCGCTGGTTGGGCCCGTTGGCCGGTCTGGCCGCCGGTGGCCTGCTCGCCTCGATGTTTATGGGTGACGGCTTCGAAGGCCTGCAGATCATGGACATGCTGATCTTCGGCCTGATCGCCTTCCTGCTGTTCCGCTTCCTCGCCGCCCGCCGCAAGCAGGCCGGTCCGGTAACCGCCAACGGCGCACCGATGCAGCGCGAAATGCCCGGCCAGGCAGCTCCGGCCTCGATCTTCGGCGCTGGCAGCGCGGCTGCAGCCATCAAGCCGGTGATCAACGCCCCGGCCTGGTTCAATGAGCAGAGCTTCGTGGCCGCGGGTCGTGAGCACTTCCTCAGCCTGCAGCAGCACTGGGATGCCAACGAGATGGAGAAGATCGGCGAGTTCGTCACCCCGCAGCTGCTGGAGTTCCTCAGCCGCGAGCGTGCCGACCTGGGCGAAGGCTTCCAGTCCACCTATATCGATGACCTCGATGCCCAGCTCGACGGCGTCGACGACCTCAGCGACAAGACCGTCGCCACCCTGACCTTTACCGGTGTGGCCAAGACCTCGCGCTTCGACCAGGGCGAAGCCTTCAGCGAAAGCTGGCGTCTGGAGCGTGCAGTCGGCGACAACCAGCCATGGCTGGTGGCCGGTATCCGCCAGAACGGCTGATTGCCCCACGCGACACAGAAACCCGGGCTTGCCCGGGTTTTCTTTGCGCCTTATTCCGCGGGTGCATTTGCCAGGCCGAGGTAGACTCAGGTACACAACGCAGACAACCCGCACACCACCCGAGGACGCGACGATGATCGGATACACAACGGTTGGCACCACTGACATGGAAAAAGCCAAGGCTTTCTACACCCCCCTGTTGGCTGAAATGGGTGCCAAGGTGGTCATGGATATGGGCCGCATCGCCTTCTACGGCATCGCCAAGGGTCAGCCGATGTTTGCTGTCTGCCTGCCCTATGACAAGCAAGCGCCCAATCCTGGGAACGGCAACATGTTGGCCTTACCAGCAGGTTCTCGCGAGGGCGTGGACGCACTCTACGCCAAGGCCATCGAGCTCGGCGCTAGCTGCGAAGGCAAACCCGGCGAGCGCATACCGGGCTTCTACGGTGCCTATTTCCGCGATCTGGATGGTAATAAGCTGGCCTTTTTCCATATGGGCTAAGAGGGTGCTTACAAATTACTGCGCTCGGCCATGCTGCGTTGAAATCAGCCCGGGACACGGCGTCTCAAAATGCTCATGTACTACTCGTACACTCCGCTTTTTCGGCTGATTTCGCCTTGCCTGGCCATCGCTCGCTACTTTTGTAAACACCCTCTACAGGCCCCTTCCCCAGTGCTGTGCGGCCCCGCACAGCACCGCCCGCGCGGAGTAAAGCGATGCGCACCCTTTATCTGGATACCGAATTCACCCGCCTCGACCTCGACCGTCGGCTGATCAGCCTGGCTCTGGTCGAGCCCGCTGGCGTGGAGTTCTATGTCGAACTGCTGGATGGCTGGACGCTCGCCGACTGTTCCGAGTTCGTCGTCGACATCGTGCTGCCGCAGCTCGATAGCGCTCGCCATGGCCACAGCCGGAAAGCCGCCGGCACGGCCTTGCGGGCCTTTCTTGCCGGGCTGGGTGAACTGGAGATTGTCAGCGATGCGCTGGCCTGGGACTGGCCCCTGCTGCTGGAACTGCTGGGCCGCCCCGGCCTGCCGCCGACGACCCTGGGCTGTCGCGAACAGGGCGACCTGCTCGACGATCTGGAGCCGGCGGAAATACCCCACCACGCTCTGCTGGATGCACGGCTTATGGCCCGCGCCGGCTGATCAGGGCTGCCCCTGCGCCGCCTGCTCGGCCCAGGCCTGGATCTCTTCGCTGCGCTGGCGGCTGTTGAGCAGGGCGCGGTCGATCGGCTCGTAATACAGGTTCAACCAGCTGCGCGAACCCGGCAGCATATTGGCCAGATCGGCCATGCCCACCTTCAGCCCCTGCAGCACCGCCTGATAGTCCGCCTCCTGGGCCTGCAGCACCTTGCTCACTTCGGCGATGCTGTCGGGATGCTCGGCCCGCTCGAACAGGCCGGTCAGTTTCTGGCTCTGCTGGCTGGCCAGCAGCTCCTCCTGGTTGCTCAGCGCCACCTGCTGCACGGCCAGCTGCTTCTCCAGCCGAGCCACCTGCCGCTCCAGGGCGACCACCCGGGAATCATCCCCCGCGCCCAGCACGCCGTAGAGATTGAGTCCCGCCGATAGCAGCATCAGGCTGCCAAGCACACCGGCCAGGACAAAGATCACCAGACGATTGCGCTGGCCGGCACGGGTCAGCAATTGCAGGCGCTGCTCCTCGCTAAGGGCATCGTCGCTTGTTTCTTCGCTTTGCTTGTTCATGACTGGACCGTTTAATGGCGTTCAATAAATGACGCACCGCTCAAACTGCACAATAGCACCCGCCCGACTGTTTGCCTGTACTCGGCTAGGGTATAAGACGCACCCATATCCACCGCTACCCAGGAGGCTTACCCCGTGGAAGAAGTCATCGAACAACTGCGCGAACTCAACGAACCGGTGCCGGTGCCGCTGGAGCTGCCGGAAGAGGAGCTGCTGGTGGAGATCGAGGAGCAGTTGCTGATCAACCTGCCGTTCGAGCTGCGCGAATTCCTGCTCAAGGTCAGCGACGTGGTGTACGGCCGCCTGGAGCCGGTGACCGTCACCGACCCGCACTCGCACACCTACCTCCCGGAAGTGGCCTCGGTGGCCTGGTCCCTGGGGGTTTCCCGCGAGCTGGTGCCGATCTGCGAAGACCACGGCAACTACTACTGCGTCGAACTGGACGGCACCGTGGTGCTCTGGGAAAGCGATACCGGCGAAGTCAGCGAGGAAGAAACCTGGGAATCGGTCTGGCACTGGGTGCGGGACGTCTGGCTGGAAAGCTAAGCCGCGCGGCCTGCTAGCCCTGCTAGCCCTGCTCCAACTCCAGCAGCTTCAGCAGATACTCGCCGAAGAAGCTCAGGTCCTGTTCCATGGCCGCCCGCGCCGCCTTGCCATCCCCCGCTTCCAGGGCCGTGAAGGCCTGTTCGTGAAAGTCGTTGAGCCGCAGCGACAGGTCCGCCTCGGTAAACAGGCGATTGAAGAAGGGCCCGACCTGCAACCACAGCGACTCGATCATGCGCAGCAGAATCGGGTTGGCGCAGGCGCGGTAGAGGGTCAGGTGAAACAGGCTGTTGTCGTCCAGATAGGCCTGCACATTGCGCTGCTCCAGGGCCGTTTCCATGCGCGCGATGCACCCGCGCAGCAGCTCGATCTCGGCCGCGCCGATGCGCGCGGCGGCCAGCTCCACGGCCAGGCCTTCCAGACTCAGGCGTACCTGAAACAGCTGCTGAAAGCGCTCGCGGGTCATCGCCGGCACCCGTACCGAACGCTGCGGCTCACTCTCCAGCGCGCCTTCGGCAACCAGACGTTGCAGCGCGGCACGCACCGGCATCGGGCTGGTACCCCATTCAGCGGCCAGGTCACGGATTTTCAAACGCTCGCCGGGACGGAAACGCCCGGCCAGCAGAGCGTCGCGTAGTTGTTGGTACAGCTGGTCCTGCAGATTGTCGGCCATGGCGCTAGCATCCTTGCGGCGGGGCGGGCAGTTGGGCGAGGGTCAGTAGGCAGTTGCGCATAGGGTTCTCCAGATTTCGGATCTAAGTATCTGAACGAGCGAGCTAGAAGCTGGCAAGGCGAAAAGCGGCGAGGACGCGGAGTTTACGAGCTGTAAATGAGCAGTCCGAGCCGATTTTCAACACAGCCAGATCGACGCGCAGCCGTTCAGCAGGGGGCTTTGTTCTCGATCAGGCAGTTACCGCCATCCACAACGAGCACTTCGCCAGTGATATAGCTGGCCTCGCGGGAAGCCAGAAAGGCCACCGCCGCCGCCACTTCCTCGGGCCGGCCGGCACGGCGCATCGGCGTGTACTCGGCGGCGCGCTGTTCTTCTTCCGTGCTTGAGCCGGTGGCAATCCAGCCCGGTGCCACGCTGTTGACCGTGATGCCCTGCTTGGCCACTTCCAGCGCCAGGCCCATGGACAGGCCGAGCATACCGGCCTTGGCTGCGCTGTATGCCGACTCGCCGGGGTTGCTGCCGCGGGTGCCGGTGGTCGAGCTTATATTGACGATGCGCCCGTAGCCACGCGCCCGCATACCCGGCAGCACGCCGCGGGTAAGCAGAAAGGCGGTGCCCAGGTTGCGCGCGATGGACAGGTTCCAGGTGGCCAGGTCCATATCCGCCAGCTCGGCGAAGGGTTCCGGGCTGCCCTGCATGGCCATGCCGGCGTTGTTCACCAGAATGTCGACCTGCCCCCACTGCGCCTGAGCCCATTCGACCAGCTCGGCGACCTGCTGCTCATCGGTCAGGTCGGCGACGCAAGCACGGGCCTGAATACCTTCAGCGCACAACTCGGCGGCACGCTGTTCCACCCGCGCACTGCTGGCGGTAAGCAACACGTGCACGCCCTGCTGGCCCAGACGACGGGCAATGGCCATGCCGATGCCGCTCTCGCTACCCGCCCCGCTGATCAGGGCTACCTGCTGCATATTTTCCATTTATACCCAACATGTGATCACAAATTTAAGATTAATCTACCTTAATACCGCTTATAAGGCATCTATTGACTTATTTGTGATCACAAAAGATCATGTTCGGAAATTCGAACGAGGTGTTCAACATGACTGCCAGTGGCATCAACCCAACCGCCGTAGAAGCCTTCGCCCAGCGCGAGCGCAAGCGTTTTATCGAGCGCAACCCCAAGTCCGTAGCCCTGGCCGAACGCGCGCGCAATTCGCTATACGGCGGCGTACCGATGCACTGGATGGCCGACTGGTCCACCCCGGTGCCGCTGTTCGTCGAGCGGGCCAAGGGCGCGCGCTTCTATGATGTCGACGGCCACGAATATATCGACTTCTGCCTGGGCGACACCGGCACCATGTTCGGCCACTCGCCGGACCCGATCGCCAAGGCCATCGCCGAGCAAGGCAACAACGGCTTGACCACCATGCTGCCGGGCGAGGACGCGGTGGTCTGCGGCGAACTGCTGGCCGCGCGCTTCGGCCTGCCGTTCTGGCAGGTCACCGCCACAGCAACAGATTCGAATCGCTATGTGCTGCGCTGGGCCCGCGCCATTACCCAGCGCAAGACCCTGCTGGTGTTCGACGGCTGCTACCACGGCACGGTAGATGATGTGATGGTGCGCTGTATCGATGGCGAGACCGTGCCGCGTTCCGGCCTGATCGGCCAGGCCTACGACCTGACCCAGTACAGCCGCTCGATCCCCTTCAATGATGTCGCCGCGCTGGAAGCCGCGCTGGCCCAGGGCGACGTCTGCGCCCTGCTCTGCGAGCCGGCGATGACCAATATCGGCATGGTCCTGCCCGAGCCTGGCTTTATGCAGCAATGCCGCGAGCTGACCCGTAAATATGGCGCGCTGCTGATTATCGACGAGACCCACACCATCTCCACCGATATGGGTGGCTGCACCAAGCTGTGGAACCTCGAACCGGACTTCTTCGTGGTCGGCAAGCCGATCGCCGGCGGCGTGCCGTGCGGTATCTTCGGCTGCAGCGCAGCGATGGCAGAGGCCATGACCGCCGCGCGCCAACGTGCCAGCGAAGGCAGCCACGGCCATGGTCATAGCGGCATGGGCACCACGCTGTCAGCCAACGCCCTGGCCATGCACTGCATGCGCGCCAACCTGGAACAGATAATGACCGAGGCGGCCTATGCCCATATGTTGCCGCTGGCCAAGCGATTGGCCGATGGCTTTCGTCGCCTGATCGGCAAGCACGAGCTCAAGTGGTCGGTGACCGAGCTGGGCGCGCGCAGCGAGTTCCAGTTCTGCCCGGTGTCGCCGAAGACCGGTGCCGAGGCCGAAGCGGCGTTTCACGATGAGTTGCAGATGGCTCTGCACCTTTACCTGATCAACCGCGGCATCCTGATCACCCCGTTCCACAATATGACCCTGTGCTGCCCGAGCACCACGGCGGACGACGTGGATAGGTTGATCGCCATGCTCGACCAGGCCCTTACCGAACTGCTGGCCATCCCCGGTGCCCGCGAATAACTCATCGATCCTGTAGGAGCGGCGGGAACGCCTAGTTATTGGCCGCGATGCTTTTGCTTACCGGCCATCGCGGGCAAGCCCGCTCCTACACAAGCCGTTTGCCCGGCCAATAACGAGATAACCACCATGCAATTCGCCAATCCCCAAGAAGCCCGCGACTTTCTCGCCGCCCACCCCGAAGTGCGCAGCATCGAGCTGATGCTGATCGACGCCAACGGCATCCCGCGCGGCAAGCTGCTGCATCGCGACGAGCTGTTGGCCATCTATGAAAACGGCCGGCCGCTGCCCAGCTCGATCCTGGCGCTGACCATCCAGGGCGAGGACGTCGAAGAAAGCGGCCTGGTCTGGGAAGTCGCCGACGCCGACTGCTGGACCTACCCGCTGCCCGGCTCGCTGACCCTGCAACCCTGGCGCAGCACCCCCACCGGCCAGTTGCAGGTGAGCATGCACCCGACCCAGGGCCTCCCGGCCGCCCCGGCCGACCCACGCCATGTGCTGGTGCGCGCCATCGACCGACTGAAGGCCGACGGCTACCACCCGGTAATGGCGGTGGAGCTGGAGTTCTATCTGCTGGACAAGCAGCGCGACGCCAACGGTCGCCCGCAGCCGGCGCTGCAAGCCAATGGCGTGCGCCCGCAGGCACCGCAGGTGTATGGCGTGTACGAGCTGGAGCAGCTGCAGCCGTTCCTCGATGACCTCTACACCGCCTGCGAAGCGCAGGGCCTGCCAGTGCGCACGGCGATTTCCGAATACGCCCCGGGCCAGCTTGAGCTGACCCTGGAGCACCGCTTCGACGCGCTGCAGGCCATCGACGAAGGCGTGCGCTACAAGCGCCTGGTCAAGGGCGTGGCGGGCAAGCACGGGCTGCAGGCCTGCTTTATGGCCAAGCCGTTCGGCGACCAGGCCGGCAGTGGCCTGCATATGCACGTAAGTTTGGCCGATGAAAACGGCAACAATCTGATGGCCAGCGAAGACCCGCATGGCACGCCGCTGCTGAAATACGCGATTGGCGGCATGATGGCCACGCTCAACGACACCCTGGCGATCTTCTGCCCCAACGCCAACTCCTTCCGCCGCTTCCAGGCCAACAGCTACGCGCCGCTGGCCAAAAGCTGGGGGGTGAACAACCGCACCGTATCGTTCCGCGTACCGGGCGGCCCGGCCAACAGCCGGCATGTCGAGCACCGTATCTGCGGTGCCGACGCCAACCCCTACCTGGCGGCGGCAGCGATCCTCTCCGGCATTCACCACGGCATCAAAAACCAGATTGATCCGGGTGAAGAAATCATCGGCAACGGCTACGAACAGGCCCGCGAAACCCTGCCCACCGATTGGCTGACCGCCCTGCGCGCCCTGGAAAACTCCAGCTGGGCCAAAGAGGCGCTGGGCGAGGACTTTCTCAAGGTGTTTCTGGCGATCAAGCAGCGCGAATACCGCGACTTTATGGGCGAGGTGGGCGAGCAGGACTGGCGCTGGTACCTGAGCCACGCCTGAGGCGAAGTTGAACTAAGCTGCACGAGATATAGGGCGGGACGGATGCGCAATGACACGATGGCTGTTGCTGGCAGTTTTGCTGCTTGCCACCCTGGCCCAGGGGGAGCCCGTGCGCGTGGGTATCGAGGCCCATGACTATTACCCCTATTACCGAGCCAAGGCCGAAGGTGCGCCGCAGGGCTATGCCGTGGAGCTGCTGCAGGCCTTCGCCAGGTATCAGGGGCTCAAACTGGAGCTGCGCGCCCAGCCGATCAACCGCCTGTACCACAACCTGCTCGAGGCGCAGAGCCTGGACCTGCTGTTCCCCGACAACCCGTCCTGGTCGCGCCAGGCCAAGAACGGCAAACGCCTCTACTACAGCGATGCCGCCGTGCAGATAGTCGACGGCACCCTGGTCCTCAGCGAACACCGCGGCCTAGGCCTGGCGCGTATCCGCACACTGGGCACGGTGCGCGGCTTCACCGCCGAGGCCTGGTTGCCGCTGCTCAACCGCGGCCGGGTAACGCTGGTCGAGGCCCAGGATATCCAGAGCCTGATTCGCATGCTCGAACGTGGGCGCATCGATGCGCTGTATGCCAACCCCGAGGTGGTGCGCTACCACCTGGTGGAAATGGGCCAGAGCGCAGAGCGCATGCAACTGGATCAGCAGCTGCCGCAGAGCTACACCAGCTTTCACCTCAGCAGCCCCAGCCAGCCCGGGCTGATCCAGCGCTTCGACCGCTTTCTGGTCGAGCGACACGACGAGCTGGCCGAGTTGCGCGGCCGTTTCGGCTTGCGCTAAGTACATCGCGCCGCGGTTGCTCGCCTGCAACGGCTGCAAAAACGCCGCATCCATGTCACCCTGACGGTACGGCAAGCAGGTCGACCTGCTCGCTCAATACCTGCGGAGTGCACCATGGAACACGGCAATACCCAGCTGTCGATGACCGTACTGATGACCCCGGACATGGCCAATTTCTCCGGCAATGTCCACGGCGGCACCCTGCTCAAATACCTCGACGAAGTGGCCTACGCCTGCGCCAGCCGCTATGCCGGCTGCTACGTGGTAACCCTGTCGGTGGACCAGGTGATTTTCCGCGAGCCTGTGCATGTCGGCGAACTGGTGACCTTTCTCGCTTCGGTCAATTACAGCGGCCGCACATCCATGGAGATCGGCATCAAGGTGATCACCGAGAATATCCGCGAGCGCTCGGTGCGCCATACCAACAGCTGCTTCTTCACCATGGTGGCGGTGGACCAGCAGGGTCGCCCGGTCGCCATTCCGGCCCTGCAACCGCAAACACCCGACGGCCAGCGCCGCCAGCGCCAGGCCCTGCAGCGCCGCGAGATCCGCCACGAGCTGCAACAGCGCTACCAGGCCCTGAGTGAAGAAAAGAGCTGAGCCCTGCCCAGCCGTGCCCGCGCAGGCCAGCGGCCGGGACTAAGCAGGCACGGGCAGATGGGTTAAGCTCGGCGTCCCGCTGTCGGAGCCACCATGATCGAGCTGTTTGATGTATTCCTGCTGATGCTGTTCGCCAGCGCCTGTGCCTGGCTCTGGCGCGGCCACGGCATCCGCGAGCGCGCCCTGCTGCTGACCCAGCAGCACTGCAGCAAAGCCGATGTCGAACTGCTCGACGGCAACGTCGCCCTGCGCCGGCTCGCCCTGCTGCCCGACGCCCGCGGGCGCAAGCGCCTGGCCCGGGTCTATGGCTTCGAGTTCACCGTCACCGGCGAACAGCGCCATGAGGGCAGCATCACCATGTTCGGCCAGCAGCTGGGGCGCATCGAACTGGCCCCCCATCCCTTTCGCACGCCTCCGCCCGACAGCGCGCCGGTTATCGACCTGCAACGCTGGCGCTCCAGTCGCGACAACCCGCCCGGCGAATAACAGGCCGCTGGAAAGGCTCTGCCCCCCTGCACAAAGCCGGGCTTGAGCATCACGTGCGCAGCGGGTGCGTCAGGTAAGCCATTATTTCGCCTGGTGATCTGTAGGAGCGGGCTTGCCCGCGATCAGCCCCTTCGCGGCCCGGGCAAAGTGTCGTTTTTTATCCATCCACCGCATAAGCCGTCTGCAACATATAACGGCCTGCTAGCCGCGCTGCAGCAGAAAATCCCCCACCCGCGCCGCCGTATCCTCCGGCTGCTCCTGCATAAAGCAGTGCCCGCCGGCCACCACATGGCCGCTGATATGGCCATTGCCGGCGCACCAACGGGCCACCGACTTGGCGACGAAGGGGTAGCTGCGCTGACCGTAGAGCACCTGGGTCGGCGTCGTCACCTTGGCCAGCGACGGCCACAGGCGCTTGGGGAAGGAGCTGAAGATATCGGCCTCGCGGCTGGGCCGGCATTTCAGCTCGACACCCTTGTCGCTGTCCTTCAGGGCATGCTGGATATAGGCGGCAAACGCCTCCTCGGTCCAGCCGCGGAACATCCCGCGGCCATGCAGGGCGGCATGGGCGCTGGCGCGATCGGGCCAGCTGCTGCGGCGCTTGTGCGCCTTGCTGGCGAGGGTGTTGCGCCGGATCAGGCCGACCACATCGGACAACGCCATCACCCCGATCATGGCCGGGGTGAACAGCACCGGGTCGAGCAGCACCGCACGGCTAAACAGCTGCGGTTGCTGGGCCAGCATCAGGCTGGTCAGCACCCCGCCGAAGCTATGCCCCAGGGCAAACACCGGCACTTCGGCAAAGCCCTTGCGCCCCTCGGCAAAGGCCTCCAGGGCCAGCTCGGCGCTGCGGTTCCAGCCGTGGAAGCGGCCACCGTGGTCCGTGTCGCCATGGCCCTGGACATCGCACAGCCACAGATCGAAATCCTCGGCCAGGCGTTGCAGCAAGGGCGTATACACCCGCCCGCAGTAACCGTTGCCATGGAGAAAATGCAGCAGCGGCTTGCCCGAAGGCGGCGAATGCCAGCCGCGCAGGGTAAAGCCGGCGCTACTGTCATGGGACCAGGGTTGTAGATGCATACGGCGACTCACTATCGTCCAGAGCCGCTAGTGTAATGCCGCCGCGCGCGCTGCCTGCTAGCTTTTCCGTTTCCGCGCCCAATCGGCCAGGGCCTCCAGCGCCGGCCGGGTGGTGTTGAAGGTAAAGCCGCTGCTGGCCTGCGGGTGCGAGGACAGCCGCACCACCACCAGGCCGACCGCCGGGTTGATATGGATCATCTGCCCATGGGCCCCCAGGGCCTCGTAGGCACCGTCGCGGTTGTGGCTGATCCAGAACTGATTGCGGTAGGAATAGCCCGGCTGCCAGGTGCGCCCGCCCGCCTTGAAGGCCTCGCGGTCGCCGCCGGCGCGGATGGTTGCCAGCACCTCGGGGGCGATGATCTGCTGGCCGTTGAAAGCCCCGTCCAGGCGCAGCAACTCGGCCAGGCGCGCCAGGTCGCGCGGGCTGGCATTCAGCCCCGCGCCGGCCCATTCCGCCCCGGCGGCATCGACCATCAGGTAAGCGTCCTGTTCGGCCCCCAGCTTGCCCCAGAGCCGCTCGGCGATCAGCTCGGCGCTGCTCTGCCCGGTGGCCCGGCGCATCAGCCAGCCCAGCACCTCGGCATGGGCGGTACGGTAGTGGAACTCGACCCCGTGGCGGCCCTGCTCGCCGATGGTCGGCAGGTACTCATAGAGGCTGGCGGCCCCCTGAAAGCCGGGTGGAGCGGGGAGGATGCCCGTCGCCACGGCATACTTGAACAGGTCGGACTGGGGCCCGTCGAAGGTTTCGCGGTAGTCGACGGCCGCGGTCATGTTCAGCACCTGCTGCACCGTGGCCCCCTTCCAGCCGCTCTCGGCCAGCTCGGGCAGGTAGTCGCTGACCAGGGCCTCGCCATCGAGCACGCCCTCATGCAGCAGCTGGCCCGCGAGAAGACCGACCACGGACTTGCTCAACGACCAGAGCATATGCGGCTGTTGCGCCTGCATGCCGGGAGCATAGGCCTCATAGATCAGCTGGCCGTCGAGCAGGATCAGCGTGGCATCGGCATAGGTGTCATTCAGGTACTGGGCAAAACCGAGTTCGCCGTCCGGGCCGTGGAAACGCAGGGCGTCGATTTCCGCGCGCAGGTCTTCACCCTGCGCCAAGAGGCTCGGCGCAGCATTGCCGCGGGGCACGTTGCGACTGGGGATCAGCTCGCGCATATGCTGAAAGGCCCAGCGCGCCTGGGGATAGCGGGTCAGGTAGGAGGCCCGGGTGACCTGCCTGTCCGCCTCCGGGGGAAAGCCCTGCATCAACTGCAGCCGGTCCATACGCACCGCATCCGGTGCCGGTAGTGCCGGTAGTGCCGGCTGCGCCAGCACGGACGGGTTGCCCAGGCTTGCGGCTAGGCCGAGGCACAGCAGGTAGGCGAGTTTCATGGGCTAATCCTGGCCTGGACGGCTCTCTGCGGAATAAAAACGGGCGTCGACAGACGCCCCAAGGTCACGCTCAACCCTATTGCCGTGGCCGAATAAAACGCTCGAGCAGGCTGTTCAACTGCTCCGGCTGGTCCAGCGGGGTGGCATGTCCGGAATCGCTCACCACCTGCAACTCGGCATTGCGCAGCTGCGCCACATAGGCCTGCTTGTAAGCCAGCGGGGTGTAGTCGCGGTCGCCGGCGACGATCAGCATCGGCGTGTCGACGCCGTTGACCGCCGGCAGCGCCGACCAGCCGAGAATCGCGCGGATCGCGTGCAGGTAGGACACCCGGTCATTGGCCCCGATGCGCATGGCGGTACGCCGGCGCAGCTCGCCCTGCTCGGCATGGGGAAACAGCTTGCGCGCCAGCAACCGGCCCATGGCCTTTAGGCCGAACAGGCGGATCAGCCCCAGGCGCAGCAGCACCTTGGCGCGCAGGCTCCAGGAATCCAGGGGAAAGCTCGGCGCGCTGTTGATCGCCACCAGGCGGCCGACCAGCTCTGGCTGTTGCGCCAGCAGCTGGAAGCCCACCATGCCGCCCATGGAGATGCCCACCAGCACGCAGCCCTGGATGGCCTGGACGCGGATAAACTCGGCCACATCGTCGGCCAGTTCGGCCACGCTGACCGGCGCGCGCAGGGGTTCGCTGGCCCCATGGCCGCGCAGGTCGAGGGCGAAGACTTCGGCGAAACGCGACAGCGCATCGATCTGTGGCTGCCAGTCCTGGGAGGATGAACCCAGGCCGTGCAGCAACAATACCGGCAGGCCGCGACCCTTGCGGATATAGGCGCAGCGGCCATTGCGTAATTGAATATAGTGCATGGATAAACTCCCTTTAATACAAACTTTGCGGCGTATTTATTCCTGCCATCCTGCATCGCGAGAATGATCAGGAAACATCGATTAAATGGGGAAGATTGCCAACTTAGTTATTAGCTGAGCGTTTGCCTTATCCCGGTGGAAAACCTAGAATCGGCCTGCGTCTTATAGAGAGTTCTCCCCATGTACAGCATTTCCAGCCCGACTCAGGCTCGCAGTAAAAAAGCCCTTGAGCGCTTTCTCAACGTGGCTGCCGAACTGCTTGCGGACAACCGTTTCGAAGACACCGGCATCTCCCAGATCGCGGTGCTGGCGGAGTCCTCGGTGGGCACCTTCTACCGCCTGCTGGGCGACAAGGACGTGCTGCTCTACGCCGTGCACGAGCGCTTCGTCGAACAGGGCCGCAGCGCCATCGACAGCCTGGTGCAGGACCTCGGCCACAGCGAGTTGCCGCTCAGCGACCAGATCGAAGCCTTTATCCGCGGCATGATCGCGCTGTTCGAGGGCCGCGAAGGCCTGCTCCGCGCCCTGGTTCGGCGCAGCTCGGCCGACCTGCAGTTCCGTCAGCGCTTCCACCAGCTCAATGCCTATATCGGCCAGACCTTCTGCACCATCGTGCTGGCCCGGCGCAACGAACTGCGCCACCCGCAGCCGCAGCAGGCCGCCGACCTGGCAGCGCATATGCTGCTGGCCAGCCTGAATTACCTGACTATGGTCGGCACCCTCGGCGAAACGCCTCGGGAAGTTATTCCCGAGGAACTTTCCCGGCTGATCTGTAATTATCTGGAAGTTGCCAAACATTAACGTCGGCTGTCCCGGCGTAATTGTGCGGGGGTAAAGTCCGAAGGTTTCAGGGCAATATCAAACTGATTGGCCGGCTCTTCATTGGACAATATGCCGATGACATAACGACCGCCGATCAGGTCATATACCGCATCGCCCTTGGTCCAGATCAGCGGCTGATCGTACAGATTGACGGTGTAGGACTCGCCGACCCGCCACAGGGTGTCGCGATTGTCGTAGTGGTCGACCACCAGGATCTGGTAGCTGTCCTCGTCGAAATACATATCGCGCTGCTTGTACTGGTGGCGCATCCCCGCCTTCAGCGTGGCCCGTACATGCCAGACCCGGTGCAGCTCGTAGCGCAGCAGGTCCGGATTGACGTGGCCGCGTTTGACGATGTCGCTGTACTTGTTGCTCTTGGCCGCCAGGCGGTAGCTGTTGTAGGGCACATAGAGTTCCTTCTTGCCCACCAGCTGCCACTCGTACTTGTCCGGCGCGCCGGAGAACATGTCGAAGTTGTCGGTGGTGCGCATGCCGTCAGACGAGGTGCCGGGCGAGTCGTAGGCCACGTTCGGGGCACGGCGCACGCGGCGCTGGCCGGAGGCGTAGAGCCAGGCCAGGCGCGGTTCTTTCACCTGGTTGACGGTCTCGTGCACCAGCAGTTCGGTGCCGGCCAGACGCGCCGGGGCCAGGACCGACTGGCGGAAGTAGAACAGCACGTTGCCGTTGCTCTGGCTGTGATCGCCGGCGGCTTCGTTGAACAGGAACAGGTCCTCGATCTTGGTCATGAAATAGTCGCCGCTGGCCTGGGGCACGGCCTGGGCGTAGTAGCGCTTGACGCTATCGCCGCGGTAACGCACCAGGTGGTTCCACAGCACTTCCAGGCCCGACTGCGGCAGCGGAAAGGGTGTGGCCAGTTTGAAGTCGGCGATGCCGTTGCCGTTTTCGATCAGCTTGGCCGAGGTGGCGTTGTGCTTGGCCGCGGCATACACCTTGTCCGGGTAGGAGGCCGAGCGCCGGGTCGGGTAGACGTTGAGCTTCCAGCTGTCGCTGAAGCGCGTGAGCATGGCCAACTGACCGGGGCTGAGCTGCTCGCGGTACTGCTCGGCGTTGGCCGCGGTGATGCTGAACAGCGGCTGGTCAGCGGCATAGGGGTCGCGGTAGCCCAGGGCCGGGTCGTAGGCGTTGGCATCGCGGGCCAGGCCGCCGTCCCAGGCGGGGATGGTGCCGGCGGCATTGCCGGCCTTTTCCGCGCCGATCGGGGTCAGCTCCTGACCGAGGCGCGCGGCCTGCGCCGCAGTCACCTGGGCCTGAACCAGACCGGCGCTCAGCAGCAGGGAACCGAACAGGCTGGCGCGCAAGAATCCTGAAGTCTTCATGGTGATCACGTCCTAGAAACTGTATTTGATGTTGAAGCCGAGGTAGTCGCGGTCACTGAGCTTGTTGGCCAGATCGCCGCCGCTGTAACCGACATATTTGACGCCGACCGTCAGGGACTCCTGATAGATCGCATCGAGACCCAGGGAATAGCTCTTGCGCTCTTCCAGCAGGCCATTGGTCAGCTGCGGGGCCACGCCATTGATGCCGTACTGGTAGCTGACGCTGGGCACCAGATTGACCAGGTTGAACACGTTGCTATAGGTCAGCGACAGGCTGCTTTGCGCGCCCCAGGCACTGGAGGTGGCCCCGTAGTAGTCGATATCCGACTCCAGGCCCTGCACCCGGCTGCCCACCACTTCGGTGAGCAGGGTCGCCGTATCGGCCCCGAGCAGGTTGTTGAAGCTGTAGATACCCACCAGGGAGGCTTGCCACATGGCTTTTTCGGCATAGCCATCGAGGCGCGTGCCCACCGGCATGCCGGCCAGATTGCCCAGCAGCGCGCTCGGCAGGTACTCGCCCAGGCCCAGGGCTATCGGCGCATTGGGCCGGTAGCTGAGCTCGCCGGCCAGGGACAGGCCATTGAGGACGCTGTCGCCGCCGATGCTGGTGTTGAAGCTGAGGCCATAGAGGTGGCGCTTTTCCAGGTACTCGGCGTAGTAGTTGGAGCTGCTGCCGACCGGCAGCGCCCCCACCACCGGAAACACCATGGGCTGGCCCACGGTCAGGCCGATCATCGGCAGGTTCATGTTGTAGCGCAGGTAGTAGAAACCCAGCTCGCTGTCATTCAACTCGGGCACCAGCCAGCGCAGCGCCATGCCGTACTGGGCGGCATCGTCGGCTTTGACGTCCTGGCCGCGGGGGATATAGGTGGTGGGCAGGTAGCCCCGGAGCAGATCATTGATAAAGCCCGGGCCCAGGCTGTCGGCAAAAGCCTGGGCCTGTTCCGGGCTGTCGAAGGCCAGGCCACCGGTCAGCGGTTCCTGCAAGGGCGGCAGCATCAGGTAATCGCAACCGCCACCGAGCACATCGAGGGTGGAGAAATAGGTGCCGCAGGGGTCGATCTTGGTTTCTTCCCAGGCACTGCCGGGCTGCCAGTAGCCTTCGACGGACAGCCCTTCGCTCAGCTCGAACGAGGCATAGCCCATCAGGGTCGGCATATAGGCTTCCTTCAGCTCGGAGCCAGGCGCGCGCAGGGCGTTGAGGTCCACCGGGTTGGTCGCGCCGATGCCGTTCTGATAGAACAGCCCTTCACCCCAGTTGATCACCTGGCGGCCCAGGCGGGCGTTAAGGGCGCGGTCGGCCACCGTCCAGCTGCCGTAAACGAAGGCATCCAGCAGATCGATGCTGGAGCCGGCATCGTCCAGGCCCTTGTTGGGGATCTCGCGGTGGCGACGGTTATCGTCCTTCAGCTCGAAATCGTAGAAGCCGCGGGCACGCAGGAAGATGCCGTAATCGTCCTGAAAATTCAGGTCCATCTCGGTCACCACCTTGGCCACCTCGGAGAACAGCGCACCCTTCTTGAAGTTGAGGTTGCCGTCGTCGGAGTTGATCAATGCGCCGTTGTCGCCCTTGCCGCCATTGGCGCGGGCGATCAGCCGACGATCCTGGCTTTCCATGCGGTAATTCACCCCGTAGGACAGGGTGGTATCCAGGGACAGCGCCCAGTCCCCCGAGCGCGTCTGAAAGGCATTCGCCTGGCTCGCCGCCAGCAACGCCAGGCAACCCGCCGTCCATGCTGATCTCTGTGTCGCCACGATGATCTCCTGCTGTGTTGTTTTTATCGGAACCGGAACATCGGTTCCGATAAAGTAGTAGCCCATCCGCGTTTTGGCAAGCCTGGCAAAGATTTTTTTCTTCCAGCCGTGGCCGGCGCTAGAGAGTCCACGGCGCTGCAGCGCCCAGATTGCGCGGGATGGCTTACTTGACGGAATCGGAATTCATGTTTCTATTTAACAGGCGACAGCAGGGAAGCACAGCGTTTGGTCAGGAGGACAACCCCTTAGAAAACCAATAAGAAAGTGGAGAACCATCATGCTTATCACTGCCAAACCGCCTGTCCGCTGGCTGGGCCTGATCGCCCTGCTGGCGTGCTGTTTCGCTACCCCGAGCTGGGCCGACTCACCCTGCAGCGAACGCAAGAAAAGCCTGTTCCTGCCCGGCAAGATCAGCTGCAGCCATCAGTCGACCTGGATTGCCTCGGGCCCCCTTACCTTGCGCAAGGTGATCTACCAGACCCCGGCCGGTACACCGCCGGCGGGCGGCTGGCCGGTGGCGCTGTTCTATCAGGGCTCGTTTTTCGCCCTGGACGACTTCGTCTATTACAGCAACGAGTGGCTGGGCAAGCTGTACAACGAGGGCAAGACCATCAAGGCATTGCTCGATCAGGGTTATGCGGTGATCGCCCCCAGCGCCCCGGCCGACCTGTTCTGGCACACCAATATTCCCGGCCTGTCGGGCGAGCTGTACCCCACCAGCACCGATTTCACCTTTCTTACCAACCTGTTCCAGGCCATCGACAGCGGCCATTTCGGCCCGCTCAACGGCCAGCGCAAATACGCCACCGGGATCTCCAGCGGCGGCTACAACACCAGCCGCATGGCAGTCTCCTTCCCCGGCCAGTTCAAGGCCCTGGTGGTGCATTCCGGCTCCTACGCCAGCTGCAGCGGCCCGCTCTGCTCGGTACCGGATACGCTGCCGGCCGATCATCCGCCGACCTACTTTATCCATGGCTTTGTCGACGCCGTAGTGCCCTGGTGGAGCATGGATATGTACTACGACCGCCTGCTCCAGCAGGGCATTGCCACCGGCCGCTACACCGAACCCCTGGGCCAGCACGAATGGTTCGACGCCTCGCCGGGCAAGGTGCTGGCCTGGTTCAACGCCCACCCCTGACCCTTCAGCCAGCAGCGGCCGGGCGCAGGCTCGGCCGCCTCCAGGATGCCCCCATGATTGCTTACCACCTACGCCTGTTCGGCCTGCTGGCCGCCCTGCTCGCCTGCACCACCGGCCAGGCCGCCGCCGCACAACAGGCCGCGGCGTTGCAGCAGATACGCCTGAACCTCAGTGGCTCGCTCGGGGATTTCTACCTGCTGTATGGCGTCGACAACGACCCCGCCCACCTGACCACGGCGCAGCGGCGCGGCAGCCAGATCGACAGCCTGCTCGGCCAGCTCGCGGCCCCCAACGACAGCGCCGGATTGCCCGTACTGGAGCAGCTGCGCCAGCAATGGCCGGCTTACCGCACACTGCTGCTCGAGCTGACCAACAGCCTGCAACAGCGGCAAACCCCGAATGGCGGCGCGATAGCCGAACTGCTCCGCCAGCACCGGCAACTGACGCAACTGGGCGAGACCCTGAGCGGCTATTACCCGACGCAGGCGAACCCACTGGCGGGGCAAAGCCAGGCACTGGCCATGCAGTTGCAGACCCTCAACAGCGACTACCTCGCCCACAGTGTCGGGGCCAATGTGCTGGGTGGCGACAAGGTGCCACTGGATATGCAAACCCAGGCTTTTAGCCAGGGGCTGCAGCAACTGCAGCAGACCCGACCGGGCGGCGAGGCGCAGCGCCTGCTGCAGAAGATTGAGCGCAAGTGGCGCTATATCGAACCCTCGCTGCGGCACTATCAGCAGGACAATATCCCCTCGCTGGTCAACCGCTACAGCAGCCGAATCATCGAAGACCTGGCGCTATTGCCAAGCCTGGCCCAAGCCGCGCAGTAGGCGTCAGCCCTTGGCCTGGCGGCCCTGCATCAGAGCCGGCAAGCGGCAAACCCCGCCTGCAACGCCGCCACATCCTGCGCCTCGGCGAAGATCAGCTCCAGGCGCGAATCCTTGCGCCACTCGCTGTTCTGCCAGTGCAAGGGCTGGCCATCCAGGGCATTCGCCGAGAGCCAGCCGGCATTGGTCTGCAGCACCAGCTTGGCCCGCCGCCAGGCCAGCCCATGCAGCCACTGCTGCACCTGCATCAGCTCGAAGCACTGGCTCGGGTGCCAGCGCCAGCCGATGCTCCAGCCCTCGGCCTGCGCCTGGACCTGGCAGATCGGCTCGCTCGGGCTGCGCCACAGTTGCGGCAATGTCGCGGCACCTGCGGGCAGATCATCCAGCGCGCCGCCGCTATCGGCCCGAGCGGAAAAACCGGGTAGCTGGCTCAATGGCAGGGTGCCCTGGGTCGTCCACAACAGCGGCCGCGCGGGCAGCTGCGCCTGCAGCCGCGCCCGGGTCGCCTGGTCGAGATTTTCGGCCTTGTTCAGCAGCAGCAAACCGGCACTGCTCAAGGTCGCCTGCTGACTCTCGGGCAGCGCCGCGCCGGCGGCCAGGGCCATGGCATCCAGCACCAGCACCGGCTCCTGCACCGCCAATACGCCCAGCCAGGGCGGCTCGCGCAATTGCTCCAGCAGTTGCAACGGATGACCCAGGCCCGAAGGCTCGATCAGCAGGCGATCCGGTTTGGCCTTGCGCAACAAGCGGCTCAAGCCGACCTGAAAGGGCACGCCGTTGACGCAGCACAGGCAGCCGCCGGCCACTTCGCCCATGGCGATGCCGTCGTCATCGGTTGTCAGCAGGGCCGCATCCAGGCCGACCAGGCCGAACTCGTTGATCAGCACCGCCCAGCGCTCGCCGGCCGGGCGCTGGGCCAGCAGGTTGCGGATCAGGCTGGTCTTGCCCGCGCCCAGGGGGCCGGCAATCAGATGGGTGGGGATATTCTTGAGCATGGGCCTATGGTGCGGGTTTGCCGGCCGGGAGAGAACCCCGCCCAGGGCGCAGACTGAATAAAAGCCGCATGCTAGAGTCGGCAGCCTGACTGTTGGCCAGGCCAGCGCTCGCACTGGCCGCGATAGCGTTTCGCGGGCATGGCCCGCTCCTACAGAATCCACCTGTACCTGGCTATTGCCTGTTGATCGAGGTTTTTAACGATGCGTGCCGTTCTACTGCTTGGCTTATCCCTGTTATCCGGCCTGGCCTGGGGTGAAGCCTGTGTGGTGCATAGCCAGGCCGAGCGCCTGGATGTGAAGGTCTGCCAGCAGAACCGCAGCATCCCGCCCAACCTGTTTCGCAGCGGCTTCTGCCAGCCGCAACTGAAGGGCCAGAAGGTCGAAGTGGCCTTTGTCGAGCAATGCCCCATGGGAGCCTTCGGCGTGTGCCGCAACGCCACGGTAGGCGGCACCCCGTACAAACAGGACGTGCATTATTACGGCGTGGCCACGGACGCCGCCTACCTCAAGCCCTTCTGCGAACGGCAGAGCAAGGGCGTGTGGATGGCGCGTTAAGCCGCCTGGCGCAATCACTCACGCCAGCCAATCCAGGGTCAACAACAAGCGCCGCTCACCCGCCGGTGGTTGCGGCGAACGGTGGATCAGCCCACCGCCCTCGTTGCCTATCCATTTCTCGCCCTTGGCCAGCAGCACATGGCCGGCTTCGGCGCGCTCGATCAGCGCGGCATCGCGGGGCTCGGCAGCCGGGTCACCGAGACGACGGCGCGCCATCACGCCTTCGTGCAACCACTCACTGCCGACCCCGGCGTAGCTGGTGATCAGCCGCACCGGCACATGGTCGACGTGAAAGCGCGGGCACATGGCCTTGTCGAGAATGCGCAGGCGCAGGCCGATGCGTTTGGCGTCGAACAGGCAGGCAAAGGCGCTGACCAGCCAGCTCAGGTCCTGCAGAAAGGCCGCCTGCCCCGGCAGATCGCTGTAACCATCGACCAGGCCACTGAGATTTGGCGTGCTCTCCGGGCTGGCCAGCTCGAGCACGATGGATTGCCCCAGCGGCTCGCCCTGGGCCAGCAGAGCGCTGGCGAAATCGCTGATCTGCGCCGGCAACTGACGTTGCCAGACGGCCAGATTGACCTCGTCACGCAGCACCTCGCCGAGCACCTCGATCTGCTCGCTGCTGACCTGCTGCGACGGCTGCCTCAGAACAGGTGCAAGCATCAGGCGGCCTCCTCCTCATGCCAGGGGCCGAAGGGGTCGGGCAGCGCCAGCCAGGCCTCGGGGCCATCGGCCATCTCGGCATCGGTCAGCAGGCAGGCATCCAGCTCGCGGCTCAGCTGGGCGAAGTCGATGTTCTGGCCGATAAACACCAGTTCCTGACGGCAGTCGCCGCTCTGCGTTTGCCAGTTTTTCATAATCGCCTGTAGCCCCTCTTCGTCCGTCGGCCATTGCCCCTTGGGCACGAAGCGCCACCAGCGCCCGGCAAAACCGTGGCGCATCAAACCGCCAGCCTGGGACCAGCTGCCGGCCTCCTGGTACTTGCTGGCCAGCCAGAAGAAACCCTTGGAGCGCAGCAGGCGGCCATTGCTCCACTCGCGGTTGATGAAATTGAAGAAGCGCTCGGGATGCAACGGCTTGCGCGCACGGTAGGCGCTGGAGGCGATGCCGTATTCCTCGGTTTCCGGGACGTGTTCGCCGCGCAGCTCCTTAAGCCATCCAGGCGCTTCGGCCGCGCGCGCGAAGTCGAAGCGGCCGGTGTTGAGGATCTTGTCCAGCGGTACCGCGCCCATGGCCATCGGCACAATTTCGGCGTGGGTGTTAAGGCCCTTGAGGATGGCCATCAGCTCTTCGCGTTCGTGGCTGCTGATCAGGTCGATCTTGCTGATCAGCAGTACATCGGCGAATTCCACCTGCTCAATCAGCAGGTCGGTGATCGAGCGCTCGTCCTCCTCACCCAGGGTTTCGCCACGGCTGGCCAGGCTTTCGGCCTCGTGGAAATCGCGTAGAAAGTTCACCCCGTCGACCACCGTGACCATGCAATCCAGGCGCGCCACATCGGCCAGGCTCTGGCCGTCTTCACCGCGGAAGGTGAAGGTCTCGGCCACCGGCAGCGGCTCGGAAATTCCGGTGGATTCGATCAGCAGGTAGTCGAAACGGCCATCGCGGGCCAGGCGGCCGACTTCTTCCAGCAGGTCCTCGCGCAGGGTGCAGCAGATGCAGCCGTTGCTCATTTCCACGAGTTTCTCTTCGGCGCGGTTCAGGCTGACATCACGCTGAACTTCGCTGCCATCGATATTGATCTCGCTCATATCGTTGACGATTACCGCCACTTTCAGTCCCTGACGGTTTTTCAGAATGGCGTTGAGCAGGGTGCTTTTACCGGCACCGAGAAAACCGGACAGCACGGTTACGGGAAGGCGTTTGGTCATGGTTTCAGGCTCCATCATGGTTCGGCGTGACGCAGGTGCTTTTCGCGTTGCTCCTGACGCTCTTTGGCTTCGATGCACAGGCTTGCGGTGGGCCGCAGCAGCAGGCGCTTGAGGCCGATTGGCTCACCGGTTTCCCGGCACCAGCCGTACTCACCACGGGCCAGGCGGTCGAGCGCCTCATCGATCTTGTCGAGCAGCTTCTTTTCCCGCTCCAGCAGGCGCAGCTGCCACTGGCGTTGCTCCTCGGCGCTGCCGATATCGGCGGGGTCGCTGCTGGTTTCGCGCTCGCGCAGGCCTGCGAACTCTTCGGCAATACGGGCTTGCAGTTCGCCGCGCTGGCTGAGCAGCAAGCTGCGGAAGAACTGCTGCTGGGCGGCGTTCATATAGTCATCCGCCGGCTGGGCGAGCAGCTCGGCGTGGGTGAGCGGCGTTTCGGTCATCGTCAGGATTCGCTGGTTTTGTAATTTACTTGTTATAACATAACATTTAAACCCACAACCGAGCGGCAGATTTCTGATGAACGCACTGACCTTGCCGGATATAGCCGCGCAAACGCCTGCCCACCAACAAGCCCTGGACTGGGTCGGCATGCAAGGCATCGCGCTGCCGGTCAACCTGGCCGGGCAACGTATCAATGCCCGCGCCGATGTCGGGGTCAGCCTGGATGATGGCAATGCCCGCGGCATTCATATGTCGCGCCTGTACCTGGCGCTGCATGCTCTGGAACGCAACCCGTTGAGCCCGGCGATGCTGCAGCAGCTGTTGGGCGAGTTTCTCGACAGCCACCAGGACCTGTCGCGGCAGGCGTCGATCACCCTGCGTGGCGAGGCGCTGCTCAACCGCCCGGCACTGGTCAGCCCCCTCGCCGGCTGGAAGTCCTACCCCTTCGAAGTACGCGCACGCCAGGACTTATGGGGGTTTCACGTGGAACTGCAGGTGCAGGTGGCCTATTCCTCGACCTGCCCCTGCTCCGCCGCACTGGCGCGCCAGCTGATCCAGCAGCGCTTTATCGAGGACTTCGCCGGCCAGCCGCTGGAGCATGCCCAGCTGCTGGCCTGGCTTGGTTCGCCCCAGGGCATCGTCGCCACGCCGCATAGCCAGCGCAGCTACGCCACCCTGAAGGTACGGCTGCAACCACAAGCCGCCGAGCTGCCGCAGCTGGAACTGATCGATGCCGCCGAACAGGCCCTCGGCACCGCCGTGCAAACCGCCGTGAAGCGCGCCGACGAACAGGCCTTCGCCCTGGCCAATGGGCAAAACCTGATGTTCTGCGAAGACGCCGCCCGCCGCCTGCACAGCACGCTGTTGCAACAGGGCGAACTCAGCGCCTTTAAGCTGCAGGTGGTACACGCGGAAAGCCTGCACGCCCACGATGCGGTGGCGGCCAGTAGCTGGAACTGGGGCTGAGGCGATTTACCTGACCCCCTCGCAGCGCTAACCTGCCGGGCAGCCCCTTGCAGGTAACCTCCGATGACAGATCCCCTGCCCGCCCCTTTCAGCCTGCGGGCCTACCAAGCCCAGGACCTGCCCGCCATAGTCGCGCTGTTTCAGGCTTCGGTCAGCCAGCTGACTGCGCAGCACTACGACGCCGCGCAGCGTCAGGCCTGGGCTCCAGCGACTGCGGATATGCCTGCCTGGCAAACACGTTTGGCATCACTTGAGCTGCTTATCGCCGAAGATGATCGGGTTATTGTCGGCTTTATCGGCTTTAGTCTCGATGGTCATATCGATCTGCTATTCACCGCACCCAGCCATGCCCGCCAGGGTGTCGCCACAGCCTTGTATGCGGCAGCCGAACAACGCCTGCGAGTGGCCGGAGCCCGCGAGCTGTTTACCGAGGCCAGCCTGGTGGCGCGGCCGTTCTTTGCCCGTCAGGGCTTTTCTGAGGAGCAGGCACAGACGGTGACCCGCGACGCTGTTAACTTGCAGCGCTTTGTCATGCGCAAAATCCTGGAGCCGCGATGAACACCCTGACGATTATCCTGCTGGCCGCAGTTGTGCTGGCCGCCTGCGCCCTGGCCCTGTGGAGCTGGCGCAACCAGCGCAAGCTGGAGAAGCTGGATGAGCGCATCCGCCGGCAGAGCGAGCTGATCGAACAGCTCGACAGCGTGCTGGAAAACCCCCAGCTCAGCGAAGCCGAGCAGCTGGAGAAAAGCGAGGCCCTGCTGGCCAAGCTGCAGGAAACTCGCAAGCCTTAGTAGCGCGACAGATGCCGCCACCTGTAGGAGCACGCCATGCGTGCGAATCGCGGGCATGGCCCGCTCCTACAAAAGCGCCCAACCACGATCTAGATATCGTAAGCCCTGCCCTACCAGCCGCCGCCCCCTCCGCCACCACCACCGCCGCCGGACGAGCCGCCTCCGGATGATCCACCGCCGCCGCCACCGCTTGATGAGCTGCTCGAGGGTGGCGATGAGGCCAGGGCCGTGGCGCTGCTCAGGCCCGCGGCCAGGGCGGCGCTCATGGCCAATGGGGTGCTGAAATTGCTGCGGCTGTGGTACCAGGAGGGTTGATAGTCGCGCTGCGCCGGGTCGATCAGGCCGCTGGCCAGGGCCGCGCTAAAGCGCTCGCTCCACTTGTCTTCCACGCCCAGAGCCATGGCGTAGGGCAGGTGCTTCTCGTACAGGGCGATGCTCATCGCCGGGGCATTGCCGGCCAGGGCCAGGGCGTCGCTTTCCGCCAGTTGCAGGTATTCGCGGTAGCCCTCCAGGCCATCGAGCAAGCGCCGCCCTTCGACCGAGGGTGCCGGCAGCAGGTAATAGAACAGCACGACCACCAACACATAGACGCAGAGCAGCAGCAAGGCCGGCACCGACGCCGCCTCGCTAAGCATCCACAGGCCAATCGGCATCGGCCAGAAAAACATCAAACCCGCCAGGCCCAGGCCGATCCGCTTACCCCAAGTGGGTTGTTGCCAGGCCATGCGCAGGACAAACAGCGACGGCACGCCAAAACCCAGGGTAAACATCACCCCCCCCACGCCGAGGCCCCAGTCGTCTTCGCCCTGGGCCCCGGCAAACACCAGCACCAGGCTCGCGAGCACCGCCCAGACCAGGCCACAGGCCCAGATCCCGCGATTGTTGCTGAACCAGGATTTGCCCTGCTCTTGCAGCTGGCTTTTCAGTCCGGCCACGGCTCTAGCCAGACGCGACTGATAGCGGCGGCCGATCTTCAGTGCGACGCCTTCCTTGCCGGCCGGAAACAGGCAGCTGCGCAGCTCGCGATCAGGCTCGCTGAGGTCGCTGCCCTCACCAATGGCCAGGCTAAAGCCGCTGCCACGGGCGGCGTCTTCGATCAGCAGGTGCTTGTGGATGGCCATATCGGTAAGCCACACACTGAAGGCCCGCGCCTCCTGATACGGGCTCTTGAACCCGCGGTGCCAGAGGTAGCCGGCCTGCACCGCGCTCATGCCCTGCGGAGCCTCGAACAGCGGAATGATCAGGCCCTTCTGCGGGTCGCGGCCGAACCGGTCCCAGGCGCGCAGGTAGAACAACACCAGGCCGACCAGCAGCAGCGCGCCCAGGCATAGGCCGAGGTTATCCAGCAGCAGATAACCCAGGCGCTGCCCCGCACCCGGCCGCGCCACCAGGCCCGCCGGCCAGTCCACGGCAAGCGTCAGGCCGTGGTAGGCCGGCAAGGCCTGAGTGGTGGCCAGACGCAGATGATCGTCGCCCTGCTCGAGCACCTCGTACGCCTTGCCCTGCTCGCCATCACCCCCGGTATAAGCAGCCAGCTGGCCAATCCGCGCCCCCGGCGGCAGCTGGACCTCGACCGAGGCCTGAAGAATCGGGAACACCCACTGATTGCCGGTGACATTCCAGTACAGCTCGTCGCGGCCTTCGTGATGCAACAGCTGGCGCTTGACCCGATAACGCAGCTCGTACTGATAACGCCCCGGCTGCAGCAGATGGTCCGCCGAGCCGATGTAATAGCGCACCCAGGCACCGTTGCGCTCGGTGGTCAGGTTCTCCGGCTGGCCGTCGCGGGTCACGCCCAACAGGCTGATCGGGCCGCTCTTGTTCAAGCCCAGGGCCTGCCTGTAGCTGACCGGCAGATCGCGATAGATACCGCGTCTGATCTGCTCGCCCTCGGCCTGCACGGTAATCCGCTCGGTCACCAGCAGGTTGCCATCCGCCTGCACCTGCAGGGTCACGGCAAAGTCTTCGATCACCTCCTCCGCTGCGGCCCAGAGCGGCAACAGGCACAGGCTCAACAGCGCAACACGCATGGCTCGCAGCATGTCAAAACTCCATTTTTGGCGACTGGGCGTCACGCGGGTCATCCAGGCTGAAGTACTCGGCCTGGGTAAAGGCAAAGGGCCGCGCCACCAGGTTGCTCGGCACCGACTCGACCAGCACATTGAGCTCGCGCACCGCGCCGTTGTAGTAACGCCGGGCCATCTGGATATGGTTCTCGACGTCCGTGAGGTTGCGCTGCAGATCGAGAAACTGGCCATCGGCCTGGAGCGTCGGGTAGTCCTCGACCAGGGCGAACAGCTGGCGCAGCTGGGTGCCCAGATGCGCCTCCACCGGGGCGCGCTGGCCCAGCGATGAATCGGCTAGCTGCACCGCACGCATGCGCTCCTGCACCAGCGCCTGCAGGGTGCCTTGCTCGTGACTCATATACTGGCGCACGCATTCCACCAGCGGCGGAATCAGGCTGGCACGGCGCTTGAGCTGCACATCGATGCCGCTCCAGGCCTCAGCCACCCGCGCGCGGTTGAACACCAGGCGGTTGTAGTAATAAATCCCCAGGCCGCCCAGCCCCAGCAGCAGCGCCAGCACCCCCCACAATCCCGCCCCTTGCATAGCCACTCCTTGATCAGCAGGCCGTTGAAAACGCTCTGTTCGCCATCGTGCTAACACCATAGCCGGCACCGGCCACCCGTGTGCTAAAGCCAATAACGCGAGCCGCGCGACGCGCCATCTATACCTTAAGAGATATGGTCAGGGTCGGCACCCCATGGCAGTGTGGCTTATCGCAGCGTTTATTTTTTCGTACGGATGGACTGTCATGGATATTGCCGAATTCGCCGACCTGCTGGCCGCCGCCAAGGCCCAGCCGGAACCACAACGTTTGCTGCTGGTGTTCGTTTGCGCCGAGCTGCCGGAAGATGCCAGCGCAGAGGAACGCCAGCGCCACGCCGAGAACCAGGGCGGCTCGCTCAAGCCGGTGCTGTGCGTCGACAAGCTGCCGGACGAACTGGTGGATTTTGCCGGGTTGCTGGCCGAGTCCAGCCGCACCGGGGTGGCCTGGGACCTGGTGTTCGCCGCCGGCCTGGCCGGGCGCGCCGGCATGGTGCCGAGCAGCGACGAGGCCGAACAACCCCTGAAGATGATGGTCGGGGCCATCGAGGCCGGCAGCATCGGCAACTTTATCGCCTTCGACCGCACCGGGCAGGCGGTGAGTTTCTACTAGCCGCCGATCGAATCAGACCGTGTGAGTATCCCGTTACGCGCTGCTGCTGGCCACGTCGAGGTAGCGCGGGCAGGAGGCGTTTGGTGCGCACGGCGCACCCTACCCGAGCCGGTGCCAACGCCTCTTTCCTGGATCTGTCGAACGAGCGACCCGCTGCGCAAGTCGCAACGACTTAGTGCCAAGGTCCCCTGGCTCGCTACCCACCTCCATGTGAAGGTCCCTGAACTGGTAAACCACAACAGGGAGGTCCGGGTGAAAGACGCAGAATTGTGCCGCTGGCTGCTGGAAGTGAACGAACCCTGGGAGATCAGCCGGGTGCGTGTCGATACCCACAGCCGCGAGCTGCATGCCTACCTGAGCACCGGCAAGGGCTGGTTCGGCCGCTACCTCGGCGAACAGCCGCGCTCACGCTGGCGGCATCTCAATATCGGGGCCTACAAGACCTATATCCATGCCAGTCTGCCGGAGCAGCACGACCAGGCCGCGCACCCCTTCCTCGGCAAAAGCACCAGCGACTTCACCCATGGCCTGGCCCGGCGGGTGATCCAGTGTCTGCAGGAGGGCCTGCGCTATCGCCAGGTCTGCGCCCTGCTGGATATCGACATCCACCTCGCCTGGCAGATCAAGCACGCCATCGAGTCCGGCCAGCTGGCCACGGCGGGTACCGACCTGCGGGCCCGCCTGCAGCTGGACGATCCGGCGGAGCAAAGCGCCAGCAGCATTCCCCCCAGCGACGACCGCGCATGGCTGCGTCTGCTGGCCCTGGATTGCCCGTTCGAGATCCGCCTGCTGAGCCTGAAACTGCTGCTGGCCCGCGCCCGCCAGGACTTTGCCAGGGCCCATGACCCGGATATGCGGATCCTCCGGATCAATGAACTGCGGCGCTTCTTTATCAAGCACGAAAAGCATCTGCAGCACGAGATCGCCCAGCTGAGCAGCGAGCGGCAGCACGCCACCGAGACCAACCAGCCATGAGCAACGCCAGCGCGACAAGCGCCCTGCTGGACCTGCGCCAGGCCAGCGCCCTGATCGAACGCGGCGAAACCCTGGCCATCGCCGGCCATATCGACTGCCTGACGGCCCTGCCCCGGGGCAACTGGATCGGCGGCACCACCCCCTATTTCATGGCCGACGAGGGTGGCACCTGTCGCCTCGACCGGGTGTTCGTCCAGCCCTTCGGCCAGCAGGTTGGCGAGATCCTCTGCTATGACCGCCAGCGGCTGCCGCACATGCTCGAAGACGCCCCGGAAAACGGCTTCAGCATCGTCATTCTGCCGGCCGCCAGCGCCGTGCTCGAAGACTATGCCCGCGAGGCCCCCAACTACCCCGACATGTATATCAAGCCGATTGCCGGCTGGGTCGCGGGCGTGCACCTGGATCAACTGGGCAGCGCCCAGGCCCAGGTGATAGACGGCCGCAGCGGGCGCTGTTACACCGACCAGGCCATCGTCCTGCACATCCCCCTGCCGCCCGACCAGGCCGCACTGGTGCATGCGGTAAACCTGTTCAGCCCCGGCGCGGGACCGACCCTGCGCTTCGATGAGACCGGCTTTGCCGCCCGCGAGTGCCTGATCGATGGCGTGCGCGGCAGCCTGCTCGAGCTGATCCGCGCACGCGGCATCGACACCCGCCTGCCGCTGGTGGCCGACTACTGCGGGGCCATGATCAATGTCAGCATCCAGGCGCTGGAGTTAGAGCCGGGCCTGGTGTCCTTCTACGCGCCGGTATTCGCCGAGGTCGACTACCGCTTCGCCGACGCGGTGGAGGACTACAGCGCGCGCTTTCTGCAGGCCATGCCCCGCGACGGCGGGCCCATCCTGTTCGGCTGCAACTGCATCCTCAACTACCTCTACTCGCAGCTGCAGGGCCGCCAGACGGCGCGCCTCACCGGCCCCATCACCTTCGGCGAAGTGGCCTACCAGCTGCTCAACCAGACCGCCGTCTACCTGACCCTCGAGCACAGCTGAGGCCCTGGCCGCGAGCTGCCGGGGCCATGGCCCGGCAGCGAAACAGTCGCGTGTCCGCTTCGGGACAGGTTATGGTTAGCGCCTACCGATCATCCGCCACCCTGCTGCCGCTGCTCGACCCGCCGGCAGCCAGCGGGACGCGGCGAGCCTTGCAGGCGCGCCCGCCAGGCCACCATCGGGGTGAACCCGCAAAGGCCTGGCCGGCGGCGGTCGGCCCGCCCACCTTCAAGAGGCCCCCATGCAGATCGAGTTACTGGAGATTCGCGACCACCTGCAGCGCTTCCCGCCCTTCGATGCCCTGCCCGAGGACAGCCTCGACGCCATCGCCCGCCAGGTCGAGGTGACCTACTTCAAGGCCGGCAGCGACATTCTTCTGTACGGCGCGGAAATTCACGAACTGCACTATGTGCGCAGCGGCGCGGTGGAGATCTACCGGCGCAACGGCGAGCTGTACAACCGCCTGAGCGAGGGCGATATCTTCGGCCAGGCCGGCCTGCTGCGCAGCAACAAGGTGCGCTTCCCGGCGCGGGCCATCGAAGACAGCCTGATCTACTTTATCCCCGGCAAACTGTTTGGCCAGCTGTGCGAAGCCCATGAAAGCTTTGCCGACTTTGTCGAGGCCGAGGGCCAGTCGCGACTGAAGTCCGCGGTGGAAAGCCAGGGCCAGGCCAGCGAACTGATGCAGCTCAAGGTGCGCAAGCTGATCTCCCGCCAGCCGGTCTGCGTGCCCCTGCACACCTCGGTGCAGCAGGCCGCCCAGGTGATGACCGAACAGAGCGTATCGTCCCTGGTGATCGTCGACGGCGAAGCGGCCAGCGCCGTGATGGTCGGCATCCTCACCGACCGCGACCTGCGCACCCGGGTGCTGGCAGCCGGGCTCGACAGCGCGGCAGCAGTGAGCGAAGTGATGTCGCCCGACCCCATCACTATCAAGGCCGATGACAGCGTGTTCGAAGCCATGCTGCGTATGCTGCGCCACAATATCCATCACCTGCCGGTGGTGCAGCGGCGGCGTCCCCTGGGCCTGATCAACCTGTCCGACATCATCCGCTACGAGTCCCACAGCAGCCTTTACCTGGTCAACAGCATCTTCAACCAGCCGAATGTCGCCGGCCTGCAGAACCTCCTGGCGGACCTGCGCGGCACCTACGTGCGCATGGTCAGCGACCAGGCCACCGCGCAGATGATCGGCAGCGCCATGAGCGGCATCGGCCGCGCCTTTACCCAGCGCCTGCTGGAGCTGGCCGAACAGAAGCTCGGCCCGCCGCCGGTGCCCTACTGCTTTATGGTGGCCGGTTCCATGGCCCGCGACGAACAGCTGCTGGTCACCGACCAGGACAACGCCCTGGTGCTCGACGACCGCTTCGACCCCGCGCAGCACGACGCCTACTTCGCCGCCCTCGCCCAGTTTGTCAGCGACGGCCTGGCGGCCTGCGGCTACAGCTACTGCAAGGGCGGCATCATGGCCAGCAACGCCCAGTGGCGACAGCCGCTGCGGGTGTGGCGCGACTACTTCCAACAGTGGATCGACAAACCCAACCCGCAGACCCTGCTCAACAGCTGCATCTTCTTCGACCTCGACGGCGTGCATGGCGAACGCGAACTGGTGGAAAACCTCCAGGAACTGCTCGCGCAGAAGGCCAGCAGCAACCCGGCCTTCCTCGCCGCCCTGGCGCGCAACGCCCTCAACCGCACGCCGCCGCTGGGCTTCTTCCGCACCTTTGTGATGGAGAGCGACGGCCAGCAGAAGAACATCATCAACCTCAAGGGCCGCGGCAGCGCACCGCTCACCGACCTGATCCGCGTGCACGCCCTGGCCTGCGGCAGCAAGGCGCAGAACTCCCTGGAGCGCCTCGACGCCATCGCCCAGACCAAACTGCTGCAGCCCGAGGCCATCAGCCAGCTGCGCTACGCCCTGGAGTTTCTCAGCCTGGTGCGCATCCGCCATCAGGCCCGCGCCATCGAAGAAGGCCGCGAGCCGAACAACTACATCGAGCCGGAAAAGGTCTCCGCCAGCGAGCGGCACAACCTCAAGGAAGCCTTTCAGGTGCTCAGCAACGCGCAGAAATTCCTCCGCTTCCGTTACCCCGCGCAAGCCGGTCAGGCGCTATGAGCGGCCCGGCCAAGGCCAGCACCGCCGAGCTGTTCGACTGGGCCGGGCACCTCGCCAAGCTCGCCGAGCGCGCCAGCGACCCGCGCCTGCAAGCCTTCTACCGCGCCGGCACGGTAAGCCCCGACACCCCACTGGACCAGGTGCCGCTGCTGGCCCTGGACGTGGAAACCACCGGCCTCGACGCCAACCAGCACGCCATCGTCAGCCTCGGCCTGCTGCCCTTCAACCTGCGCCGCATCCGCTGCGGCGAGGCGCTGTACTGGGTGGTCAAACCGGCCAGCGAGCTAAGCGGCGAATCGGTGACCTTCCACCACATCACCCACTCGGACATCCGCCACGCCCCGCGCATGGGCCAGATACTCGGCGAGCTGCTGACGGCCATGGCCGGCAAGGTGATGGTGGTGCACTACCGCCATATCGAACGCAGCTTCCTCGACCAGGCGCTGCGCCAGCAACTGGGTGAAGGCTTGCAGTTCCCGGTGATCGACACCATGCAGCTGGAAGCGCGCCTCTACCCCAAACGCCAACCCGGCTGGCTGGCCCGCCTGCTCGGCCGCCAACCAGTCTCCATCCGCCTGGCCGACAGCCGCCTGCGCTACAACCTGCCGCAGTACCAGGCCCACCATGCGTTGACCGATGCGCTGGCCACCGCGGAGTTGCTGCAGGCCCAGGTGGCGACGCGGTATGCGGTAGATACGCCGGTGGGGGAATTGTGGAGTTGAGAGCGCGACGCTAGCGCTCATGTAGGAGCGGTGGGGACGCCTAGTCCTTGGCCGCGATGCTTAGCCCCAAACGGATCACCTCAGCGCCCTGTGGGAGGGGCTTTAGCCGCGACGCTTTTCCTTTCGGAGCACCGTAGGATGGGTTGAGCATCGCGATACCCATCATTACTCGGCTATTACATAGGCGTTCAGCATACCAGCGTATGTGCCGATGTTTCTGGTTGCGCCCCCCTCGGGCGCGTCACTTGATTCGCTACCCTCACCCTTCAGACAGCCTCCTGACGGGGACTTGGCACGCGCCTGATATCTCGGCCGCTGACAGAAAAAGAACAAAAGCAAATCTGGCCGCACCTCCGTCATCGACCGCCGTAATGGACAACCTCAGCCAGAATGAACTAGCTTTGGCCCAAGCCTGCCAGCATTACGCCAGCAGTCCAGACTTGCCGTCCTCCCTGTCGCGTTGCCGCGAACACCTTTCAGAAAGGCAAGAACTTAGCCGACAACAAGGAAGCTTATGCAACACGTATCTCGACCTACCGCAACATATGTGTCGCCTAGCTAATAGTTAAATTGCACCCATAGATCAGAGGAGGATTGAACATTGGGAACACGCGAATATCATTTGTATAGAGCAAAATTTATAAAGCCTTCACAGCTTCCATTGTTTGTTAAAAGCAAATCATCAATGGAGCTTTTCTTAGAGTCTATCCATGACAAACCTGAATACACCTTGTCGAGAGGGAGTGAATGGCATCTTGGTAACATTAGAATGTTCGATGAGTTTTCAGGATCTTTTGCTGTAGGTAGAACCACAAGGACAACTGTTGAAAAATTCGATAAAGAAACTGGTGACTTTGTTGATGAACTAGATGACTCTGGGCCTTATACAGTTGTTATTTTTGACGCGAAAATTGGATTGCTTGGCATTGCCAAAAAGTCAAAATTGGCCCCGAATGCTTCAAGCATTGCTAGAAGAATTAAGGATTTACTCTTAACCACTAGGGTTGCAATTGAATCAGGAATAGACATCAGGGTCGACGTGATACCAGACCCAGAAGACTTTCTTGATAAGCTCCGGGGCGCATATTCAATTAGAAAGTTCAGGGCAACTTTTACAGGGCCAAACCCTGTTGATGCAGATGAACTATTTCAAAAACCCCTATCGGTTTACGCGCAAAGCATGGGTGCCTCCTCTGGAACCTTAGAGGTTGTCGGTGAAGCACTTAACGAAGAAGTCGCTGAGTCTGTAGCAAAATCAACCGCAGCTACTGGAAATACAGCTTCTGCCAGAGTAATCCCTAATAAAGGCACCAAGGCTAAAAATATTAGAATGAAAGGTGATGCGGTTGTAGTTGCAGTTGACAATGACGCAACAAGTTTACAAGTATTATCGCAAATGCACGCCGAATACATGAGGGTTAGAGGATGATTACGGAAGTAAACATTAAAGACTCCGAACATCTGATTCGCGTGATAAATGAGCTGCCTAATAATTTTATCTACAGAGGCCACGCAGATTCAAGCTGGAAGCTTGAATCCACTCTGGAGCGTACAATTGGAGAAAAATGGTCAAGCGAACTAGCTAGGAAATTTGAAGACCATTACCTGAATTTATTCAAATCAAAGTATCACATTTATAACGGACATGAACACGAACCAAAGAGTAAGTTGGCTTGGCTGTCTGTTATGCAACATTATGGGGCACCAACACGACTTATTGATTTTACAGAAAGTCCTTATGTGGCCTTGTATTTTGCGTTAGAGGCATACAATCCACTTCTAAAAAATGATCTCGCAATTTATGCGATTGACTACAACTCAATTATGGATGAGTCGTTGACTTTTATCTCGAAGCGCGACTCTAGTTTCAAAAAAACCAGGCATGAAATTATAGGTAAGCAGGACGAGCTATTTGATGACGTGGTAGATCGCTTTTCATATGAGGTTGTTTGGATCACAGAGCCATTAGAGTTAAATGCCAGAATAGACAGGCAGTCAGGAACTTTTTTGATTTCTGGAGATAAGGAAAAAAGGATCGAAGATCTGCTTGCAAAAGATATGTATAAAAATGTCCGCATATTAAAGTTTATTGTGCCGCACTCTATGTATGAAAGCATTTACGCACTTCTAAGAAAAATGAACATAAACGCAAAGACCATATATGGGGATCTGGGCGGGCTGGCCAAGTCCATTAAGATGGATATGCAAGTGCATGCAATTTAATAAATGAATAAATGGGACAGATTTATTTTCTCCGTCGCCTGTCTCTACTGGTTTCGCCCTTACGGCGAGTTACTTTCTCTTTACTCGCTTCGCTCGCCCTTCGGGCCAGCCTGCGGCTGTTACTACGCTTCGCTCCGTATGCTTGTGCAAAGAGAAAGTAACCAAAGAGAAAGCACACCCTACATCCGGGTTTCGCTACGCTCAACTTCCCTCCCTCCGGCGCTGCTCCGGGGGCCGGCTTACAAGGGCCGTCCCTGGCCCTTTAAGCCTCTCGCCGCATCCATGCGGCTCGTCCCCCTGCGCAACACCTCCACTCGGCCTCCTGACGGGACCTGGTCGCGAGCTTGCGAGGTTTCCCTAGTCTCAAGCCCAACGGCGTCTGCTTTTTGCTTTGCTTTTGAGCAACGACTGCACAGACGACACCAAAATCCCCTTCAGGAGGCCGAATGGAATCGCCGCGTAAGGGGTTGAGCGACATGGATGTCGCGAGAGCCGCGATGGGCCAGGGATGGCCCTTCGCGGCGTGCCCCTGGAGTGGCGATGGAGTGAGGGAACCCCGGCGTAGCCGGGGCCGTATGTAGGGGTGCCCTTCTTTTTGGTTACTTTTTCTTGGGCAAGCAAGAAAAAGTGACGCGCCCGAGGGGGCGCAACACAAAACATCAGCAAACGCGGTGTAGTGCCGAACACCGATGGCAAAGCGTCGCGGCTAAAGCCCCTCCCACAAATGTGCAGCGCACACGATGGCGTGGCGAACAGCAAAAGCGCCCTCACCCCCGGCCCCTCTCCCGCTTTGCGGGAGAGGGGTGAAAAGCAAAGCATCGCGGCCATGGGCCGCTCCTACAGGTGCCAACCTGCACAAACCCTAGGCATAAAAAAGCGCGCCCAAAGGCGCGCTCTTGTACTACTCAACAGCGGTCAGCGTGGTTCGCTCATCAGGCCTTTGACGATCGATACGCAGCCCACCAGCAGCACGATGGTGAACGGCAAGCCGGTCGATACCGCCATGGCCTGCAGGGCTACCAAGCCGCCGCCAAGCAGCAGGGCAATGGCGATTACGCCTTCGGTAATCACCCAGAACACGCGCTGCGGTACCGGGGCGTTGACCTTGCCGCCGGCGGTGATGGTGTCGATCACCAGGGAGCCGGAGTCCGACGAGGTGACGAAGAACACGATCACCAGCACGATGCCGATAAAGGAGCTGATCTCCGCCAGCGGCAGTTCGGCCAGCATGGCGAACAGCTTGAGCTCCAGCGCGGCGTCCTGCACGCCGGTAAAGCCGTCGCCCACCAGTTGGCTGATACCTGTACCACCGAAGGCGGTCATCCACAGTACCGACACCAGGGACGGCACCAGCAGCACGGCGATCAGAAACTCGCGCACGGTGC
>CAZOEC010000019.1:0-47362 GCA_964578635.1 uncultured Pseudomonas sp. | reverse complement strand
CCAGCAGCTGGCGGATCACCGCCGCGCCCAGTTCGGGGGCAGGGATGCTTGCCAGCGAACCCTGGAAGCTGCCGGTGGCGGTACGGGTGGCGGCGACTATGACGACTTCTTGCATGGTGCTCTCCCTTGAGGCAGTGGACGGATAACGCCGCACGCGGCGTGGATGATTCGCCCCATTCGATAAGTTAAAGCCGCCCCGCAGGCAGCCAGGCGTGGTGGCAGCCTGCGGGGCGGGAGTTGCTCAGAAGCTCATTTCGATCACATCGTCCGGCACGATCAGCTTGCCGGCGGTCTTGCTGACAATTTCCTCGATGCTTACGCCTGGCGCGCGTTCACGGAGGATAAAGGCACCGCCCTCGATCTCCAGATAGGCCAGGTCGGTCAGCACCTTGCGGATACAGCCGCAGCCGGTGAGCGGCAGGCTGCAGTGGTTGAGCAGCTTGGACTCGCCGTCCTTGGAGGCGTGGGTCATGGTGACGATGATGTTGTCGGCACCGGCCACCAGGTCCATCGCGCCGCCCATGCCCTTGATCAGCTTGCCGGGGATCATCCAGGAGGCGATGTTGCCGCGCACGTCCACCTCGAAGGCACCGAGCACGGTGAGATCGACGTGGCCGCCACGGATCATGGCGAAGGACTCGGCGGAGGAGAAGATCGATGCACCGGCGCGAGCGGTGACCGTCTGCTTGCCTGCGTTGATCATATCGGCGTCCACTTCATCCGCCGTGGGGAAGGCCCCCATGCCGAGCAGGCCGTTTTCCGACTGCAGCATCACATCGATGCCTGCGGGCACGTAGTTGGCCACCAGGGTCGGGATGCCTATCCCCAGGTTGACGTAGTAACCATCCTTGAGCTCACGCGCGACGCGCTGAGCCATCTGTTCACGGGTAAGTGCCATGGCGAAATTCTCTTGTCGTTTAGTCGTGGACGATCAGGCGCGCAGGGTGCGCTTCTCGATGCGCTTCTCGAAACTGCCCTGGATGATGCGATCGACATAGATGCCCGGGGTGTGGATCTGGGTCGGATCCAGTTCGCCCGGCTCGACTATTTCCTCCACCTCGACCACGGTGATGCGTCCGGCAGTGGCCACCACCGGGTTGAAATTCTGCGCGGTGTGGCGGTAGACCACGTTGCCGAAGTGGTCGGCCTTCCAGCCTTTGACAATGGCGAAGTCGCCGGTAATGGCCGGTTCGAGGATGTAGTGGCGGCCGTTGATCTCGCGCGCCTCCTTGCCCTCGGCGACCAGGGTGCCGTAGCCGGTGGCGGTGAAGAAGGCCGGGATACCGGCACCGCCGGCGCGCAGTTTTTCGGCCAGGGTGCCTTGCGGGGTCAGTTCGACCTCCAGCTCGCCGCTGAGCAGCTGCTGCTCGAACAGGGCGTTTTCGCCGACATAGGAGGCGACCATCTTGCGGATCTGCCGGTCTTCCAGCAGCACGCCGAGGCCGAAGCCGTCGACACCGCAGTTGTTGGAAACCACGGTCAGTCCGCTGACGCCGCGGCGGCGGATCTCGGCAATCAGGTTCTCCGGAATCCCGCACAGGCCGAAGCCGCCGGCCAGGACGGTCATGCCGTCGGTGAGGCCGGCCAGGGCCTCCTCGTAGCTGCCTACACGTTTGTCGAGTCCACTCATGCTGCTGCGCCTCTTGTCATTGTTGGGCCGGCAATCGTGCTGCCGGGAAGCGAGGCAGAGCTTCTCTTGCATAGACTGTTTTGTTAAGTTTGTTTTTCTTTGCGATTGATCACTAAAGTAAATAAATGACCGTCAAGCAATTGCGTGCCTTTCTCGCCGTGGCCCAGAGCCTGAGTTTTGCCCAGGCCTGCGAGCGCCTGCACCTGTCTCAGCCGGCCCTGAGCCTGGCGATCAAGAACCTGGAAGAGTCCCTCGGTGGCCAGTTGCTGACGCGCACCACCCGCAGCGTCAGGCTGACCCCGGAGGGCGAGACCCTGTTGCCCATCGCCCGGCGTCTGCTGGTGGACTGGGACAACACCGAGGAGTTGCTGCGCCAGCACTTCACCCTGCAATTGGGCAAGGTGGCAGTGGCGGCCATGCCGTCCTTCGCCGGCAACCGCCTGCCGGCGGCGCTCAAGGCCTTCCGCGACGCCTACCCGCGGGTCAACGTGGCCGTGCATGACGTGATCAATGAGCGGGTGATGGAGATGGTGCGCGAGCGCCGCGTCGAACTGGGGGTGGCCTTCGAGCCGGCGGCGCTCGATGGCCTGCAGTTCACCCCGCTGTACAACGACCGCTTCGTCGCCGTAGTGCCGGCCAGCAGCGAACTGGCCAGTCGCGATGCGCTGAGCTGGGTGGATCTGCTGGGCCAGCCCTTTATCGCCCTGCAGCGTCCTTCCGCCGTGCGGCTACTGCTGGAAGACAGCATCGTCGCCCTGCACGGCAAGTTGCCGGTGGCTTTCGAGAGCCATCAATTGGCAACGGTGGGGCGTATGGTCGCCGAGGGCCTGGGGGTAAGCGCGGTACCCAGCCTATGCCGAGGGCAGATGGAGGAGTTGGGCGCGCGCTGCCTACCCCTGAATGAGCCTCAGGTGGAACGCCGCGTCGGCCTGCTGCACCTGGCCGGTCATCAGTTGTCGAGTGCGGCGCAGGCCATGGCCGATGTGCTGATGGCGCAGGCTTTGGCTTTTTCAGACGATCGCAGCTGATAGATGCAAGATCATCGGTTTTTGTGCTTGACGCCCTGATGGATTTTGAAGAGCTCTGCGACCCATTGCGCGACAGGGAGCGTCTCGCCTTGCACTGGGGAGAGTAGGTGAAGGTCGCTTCAGGACGGAGCGGGGTCAGCCATTTTTCGATCACCATGGGGCTGCGACAGCGATCATCGCTTCCAGCATATCGGCCTTGGCCTGGTCCGAGCTTTCACCCGGCATGCGCAGCCAGGAGCGGCTGATTACGCTCCCCTTCAACCCACCTCACCTGATGCCATTGGTGGTGTTGTACGGTATTTCTGCAGCCCATCTCGACTGCTTTACAAGGGGTCAGGCTGTCCTGTCAGGGCTTGGGTGCAGCCATGCCATAGAGAATCAGGCCGGACGTCTGGCGTACCTGCTGGCGATGCGTTTCAAGGTCGAGCGGCTCAGTGCTGGTCAGGCGCAGCAGCTGCAGGTGGGAATAGTCGTTGAGCAGAAAGGCGGCCAGGTCCACATCCAGATCAGCGCGCAGCTTGCCTGCGCTCTGTAGCTCGCGCAGGAATGCGGCAATTTCACCGCGCAGGACGTCATTCATGCGCTTGTAGCTGTCTGGCAGGCCACTTTGTCCGCCGCCCAGCACATGCAGCAGCAACTCACGCCAGATAGGCGGCGGCATCATGGCCAGGGCCTGATCCACCAGCACCTTCTCCAGGTAGCACAAGGCATCCAGCGGGTCATCCATCTCGGCAATATGCGCGCGCGCATCGCTGATGGCGCGCTCGTCGCCGGCCTGCAGCATCTCGACCAGGATCTCGTGCTTGGAGCCGAAGTACTTGAACACGGTAGGTGCCGAAACCCCGGCCTCCTGAGCAATCTGCTCGATTGTGGTGCTCTGGAAACCCTGCCGCTCAAACAGTTTTATCCCTGCCTGGCTGATGGCTTGTCGGCGCATCGCTTTCTGTCGTTCTCGCAAGCCGCTCAATGGTTCCCCCTGGGTTCTCCTGCCTTGGCAGCAGGAGCATAACGGAAAGCTCTTTCCTTCAAAAATATTTTATTGACTAAAAAAATTATGTGAATTAACTTTTCTGTCACATCTGCCGCGTGCAGAGCATCTGTCAGGACAGCTGATTTATGACACTTCGCACCGATTCCCCCACCGCTTGCCAACTGGCTCGCCACTACGCGGATGCCCATGAGGCGCTGCACGCCGGGGCCCGGCCTGATGCCTTTATGACGGGCTTCCCGCCTGCTGAGGCGCAGCGCGTTACCTGGCATAACTGGATGAGCCCACCGTTCAACAAATGGGGCTTCCGTCATCTTGCGCGACTGCGCCCGAGCGTTTCTGTCGCTGCCGGTAACGCTGCCGCGAGCGACTTGCCGCAGGCAGGGGAAGATCTTGACGGTTTCAGCTTCGAGAGCCTGTGTGGGCTGACCGTACGCCTCGATGAACACCTTGTGGCCAGCCACTGCGATGCCTTTATCGTGCTGCATCGCGGCAAGGTGAAATACGAGCGTTACTTCAACGGGCAGACCGCGAATGACCGCCACACCATGTTCTCGGTGACCAAGTCGCTGATCGGTGTGCTGGCCGAACAACTGATCTGCGACGGCGTGTTGAATCCGGAGCTGAGGGCCGACCACTACGTGCCCGAATTTGCCGGCAGCGCTTTCGCCGATGCGACCGTCCGCCAGCTCCTGGATATGGCGGTGGGGATTGCCTACACCGAGCGCTACGACGACCCAGCGTCGGAAAGCTCACAGTTTGGTTACGCCTGCGGCTTCCAGCCGGCACCTGCGGCCTACGCCCAGTTCGCTTCGCTCTATCAGTACTTGCCGTCGCTGCGTAAGAGTGGCGAGCACGGCGGCTTTTTCCACTATGTCACTGCAACTACCGAAGCCCTGGCCTGGGTGATGGAGCGTGCCGGGGGCATTGCCTGTCCCGAGTTGCTGGCGCGCGTCTGGGGGCAAATCGGCTGCCAGCGTGACGGTTACTTTATGGCCGATCCCTGGGGGCGCGGTGTTGCCGGTGCAGGCTTCAACGCTACCGCACGTGATATCGCGCGCTTTGGTCTGCTGCTGGCCAACCGCGGTGTGCATGAGGGACGCGCAGTGCTCGATCCGCGTGCGATCGATGCCATTGCCCAGGGCAGCGATCCAGCGATCTATGCCGGCAACGAGGAGTTCAGCGCCTGGACGCCTGGGGCTTCGTACCGCAGCCAGTGGTACGTGTTCAACGATCACAGCCCGGCCCTGATGGCATGCGGCATCAACGGGCAGTACCTGTTCGTCGATCGCGAGGCCGATCTGGTGATCGTCAAGCAGTCTTCGCTGCCGGAGGCCGTCAGCCTCTTCGATCCCGACAACGTTCGCGCCCTGCGTGCGCTCGCTCGCCATTTCAAGGGCTGAGTAGAGATTACAAAAAGATCCGCCGACGGGCTTTTGCCCGTCGGCCCTGCGCTGGATGCGTGATGGCGACAGTTGTCGTCCGAGCTGCCCTGTAACACAACAACAATCAACCAGGAGCAACCTATGAACCGAGTACCCTTGGTACCTTCACTTCTTGCCGCGGCGGTTTTGGCCAGCCAGCCGGCAATGGCTGGCTACACCTTCCAGGAGGGCGATCTTTCTGGCGAGGTCAATCTGACCGCGGGTGGTGCTGCAATTTTCACCCATAACGTCAACTTCGGTGCGGGGCGTATCGATACCCGTAACGGTGAGGCCACCGGAAACAATGCCGACTGGCAGGAGCTCTATGTCAAGCCGGCGGTCAGTTTCAGCTATGCGCTGAATCCGGACTTCGACCTGTTGGCCAAAGGCTCGGTCGTCGCCGCATCGACCTTCGGCGATGGCGACGCAGGCGGCTTTACCCGCGGCACCGACAATCGTGTGTCGGCAGAGGAAGCCTACGTGGGCTTTCGCGCCGGGGAATGGCGTTTTACCGCGGGTCGCCAGGACTACATGATCGGTTCGGGCTTTATCGTCATGGATGGCAATCTCGACTTTCACGATGACGCTGCCTTCTGGTTGGCACCGCGCACAGCCTTTCGTGATTCCGCAGTGTTGGGCTGGTCCCGTGATGCGCTCTCGGTACAGGCCTTCAGCCTGCGCACCGATGACCATCTTGGCGACTACCGCATGAATGGCGTGAACCTCGATTACGCGGTGGAAGGTGTTGCCACCTTCGGCGCGATGGCCATGAAGCTGAAGTCGGAAGATCGTGACTCCAATATCGCAACACCGCGCGATGGCATGGAGGTCTACAACATTCGGGCGCTGAATGCCAAGCTGCCCGGGGTTGAGGATCTGACCCTCAACGCCGAGTATGCCGTGCAAGCGGGCAGGGACGGTGATATCGAGTACGACGCCAAGGCCTGGTATGCCGGAGCTGAGTACGCCTTTAGCGATCTGCCCCTGCAGCCGAAACTGGGCTACCGCTATGCCTATTTCTCTGGCGACGAAGACCTGGCTGACAACAAGCGTGAAGCCTGGGACGCTCTGAGCAAAGGCTTTGTCGACTGGGGCACCTGGCTGGTCGGTGATGTGGTGGGTAACTACCTGCTCAATAACAGTAACCAGAAGGTGCATACCTGGTCGTTGAAAACTCAGGTTCAGCCAATGCTCACCGTCGGGGCGATGCACCACCAGTTCTCGCTCGACGAAAAGAATCTCTTCGGTGCGCCTGTCAGCGACCGGCGTTTCGCCGACGAAAGCGTGATCTTTGTCGATTGGGTGGCAACCCCCCAGCTGTTCACCTCGCTCTCCTACAACTGGGTGCAGCCCAAAGGTGCCGCCAAGGAACTGCTGGGCGACAAGAAGTTTTCCGCCGTTGAAATGTACTTCACCTACCGTTATTGATGCGTGGGTAGCCGCTGTAGCGGGTACCCCAGGAGCCTGATATGAATTCTGTAATGCGCAGCATGGCGGCCGCGATTGCCGTCACCCTTATGAGCAGCTCGGCCTTTGCCGAACAACGAACCGTTCGAATCTACAACTGGCTGGAATACTTGCCGGGCGAGATTCTCAAGGATTTCGAAGCGGAAACCGGTATTCGCCCCATTTACGATGTGTTTGACAGTATTGAAATGCTTGAGTCCAAGTTACTGACAGGCAACTCGGGCTATGACGTGGTGTTTCCCAGCACGGCCAACCTGGGCAAGTTTATCCAGGCCGGCACATTCGAACCGCTCGACCGCAGCCAGTTGAAAAACTGGTCTCACCTGGATGAGCCTTTTATGGCTGAGTTGGCCACTTCTGGCGACCCGGGCAATCAGTACGCCATTCCATACATGTGGGGCACAACGCTGATCGGCTATAACGTCGATATGGTGCGCAAGGCGCTTGGCCCGGACGCCAAGCTGGACAGTTGGGATTTGATCTTCAAGGAAGAGAATATCGCCAAGCTGTCCAAGTGCGGTGTTGGCTTTATTGATGCGGCCAACGAGGTTCTGCCCATCGCCCTGCATTATTTAGGCTTGCCGTCGCACTCCACCGAGGCCAGCGATTATCGCCAGGCTCAGGACCTGATGGTTTCGATTCGTCCGCATATCAACTACTTCAACTCGTCCCGCTATGGCATGGATCTGGCCAATGGCGACATCTGCGTCGGTATCGGCTGGTCAGGCGGTGTGGCCCTGGCAACACGCTTGGCCGACGCGGCAGGTAAAGGCGTCAAGGTCGACATGATCCTGCCCAAGGAAGGCGCGCCGGTTTGGTCGGACGTGATGGCGATTGCCAAGGGTGCGGTCAATCGTGACGAGGCCCATGAGTTTCTCAACTATATGATGCGGCCGGATGTGATCGCCAAGGCCAGCAACGCCATTGGTTATCCAAATGCCAATAAGGACGCCACAGCGCTGGTCGATGCCAGTATTCGGGACAATCCGAACATGTATATCCCGGATGATGTTCTCCCCTCGCTGTTTGTGCTCAAGGCGCTGCCGCAAAAAGTCGAGCGCATGCGCATGCGTACCTGGAACACTATCCGCACCGGTATGTGACTTATCCAGGCCCGGCATAGATGTCGGGCGCTAACCCGGTAGGTCATATGCAGTGGGTGGGGCAGGAGATACCTATGGGTATCTCCTGTTCTTGCTCAGGCGCTTATACCGGTGTTCCCAGGAAGTTGAACATGCAAGATAAACCCCTGGGTCATACCGGCCTGACCATCTCTGCGGTCGTACTGGGGCAATGTATTCTGGATTGCACGCAACCCAGGGCTAGGTGATCGCCTCACCTTGTTCACCAAGGTGGAGGCAGCCATGGGCCGGGAACTGGCGGCCTCTCGCGGGCCTGGCAATTGCGCAGGTCGGTAGCGGCCGCCGAGCTTGCCCTGAGCGCAGACGAACTGGCGCTGTTGGATACTGCCAGGATCTAGTCTGGGCTCAATGACCCCTGCATTGCAGCGCTATTAACTGTTCCTTGATGTGCCCGCGCACAAGGCTGGCCGTAGAGTGGCGGGCGCGGCTTGATTGAGTTACTCAGCATTGTGGTTTGAACGCGCGGCTACCCCGTTTCAAATAACTGCCGCAACGCGCTGGGTGACAGGCCGGTCCAGCGTTTGAACGAGCGGCGGAAGTTGGTCGCGTCGTGGAAGCTGAGGAAGTCGGCGATCTCCTCGTTGCTGTAGGCCTTGATGCGATAGAGGTAGAGCGCCACGTGCTTGCGCACAAGGTCGTGCTGTTCCTGATAGTGCGTGCCGTGTTTCTGCAATTTTCGTTTGAAGGTCGCGGGGCTCATTTCGAAGGCCTGCGCGGCCTGTTCCAGGCCGGGGGATTGGCGCACGTTGGCTTGCAGCCAGGCATACAGACGGTCCAGCAGGCTGGCCTGAAAACCCAGGCTCTGCAGTTGCCGCGTGGCTTCCTGGCGCGCCACCGCGCCGGCGGTGTGCGCGGCGTTGGGCCAGGCGGCGGTCATAAATTCGCGGGGCAGGCGCAACATGTCCAGCTGGCTATCGAAGTGCAGGTCTTCGCCCAGGTGCACCCAGTACTGCTCGACATAGCGCGGCTGCGGGTGGGCGAAGTGGAAGCGCCACGGCAGCTGCTGCCCGGACAACCAGCGGGCCATCGCCACCACAGCCGTCATGCAGGCCTCGATCAGAAAGCGCCAGTGCGGCCCGGCACCGCTGCTGTCGACCCAGTAGAGGTAGGCGTGCTGCTCATCGAGCAACAGCCGGGGTGCCAGCAGCGGGCTGAACAACGCGCGCATCTCGATCAGCAGTTCCAGCGCCTGTTGCAGGTTGCCGGCCTGCTGCAGTGCCTGGCTGGCCGCGCCGTAGTGGCCAGGCAGCAGGCGCTGGCCGAAGAGAAAGCTGGTGTCGTCGGCTTCCAGCAGGCGTTGCGCGTTATCGATCAGCACCAGAAACTGCTGCGGGCTGATGCGCATCTGCCCGGCGAGAATATCGTCGTAGAACAAGCCGCTGCCGCGCAGCAGGCGATGGGTGTCGATCTCACGGCTGATGGCCAGGTCGATCAAGGCCGCAGGCTGGTAATGGGCGGCAATAAAGCGGCTGTCGCATTCGTACCAGGGCGTTTTCACGGTCATGGCATCCGCCTCAGGCGCGCTTGATAAACGGCGGTTGCTTGGCTCGCGCCAACGCCAGGTTGAGACGTTGCAGCAGGCCCTCGGGACTGTCCTGCTGGGCCATGGCCACTGCCACGCTAGCGCTCAGTTGCAGACGCTCGCCGTGCAGGTGGCTTTTATAGGCCAGGTGCTGCACGGCGGCTTGCAGTTCCAGGGCCAGATGCCGGGCCTGTTGTTCGCCGGTATTGGGCAGCAGCACCACGAAGCGGTCGCCGGCCAGGCGGCAGAGCAGGTCCTGACGGCGCAAGTTAAGCACCACCACCTGGGACACCACCTGCAATACGCGGTCGCCCTCGGCGTGGCCGTATTCACGATTGACCCGGCTGAAATCGTCCAGATCGAGGATCACCAGCGACAGCGCTTGCTGCTCGCTGTGCGCCTCCTGCAAGGCCTGCTGCAACTGCAAGCGCAGGTAGTCGGCCCCGCCCAGCGGAGTGACCTTGTCGAACAGGCGATGCTCGCGAAACAGGCGTTCGCGTTTTTCCATCTGGCCGCTGATCGCCAGCTGTTCGCGGTGCCAGTGGTAGATACCCAGGGTCATCAGGATAAACCCCACGGGCATCGGCCCCGACTCCAGCCACTTGTCCCAGGCGATGGTCTCCGGCAGTTGCACGAACTCGTCGAGGGTATCCATCCACAGCGAGAAGAACAGGCAGGCCAGGCCATAGAACAGCAGGGTGGTGACTTGCCCGGCCGGGCGACTTTTCAGCAGCAGGCCGATCCACACCAGCACCAGCAGCGCCGAGCCGCCTTCACCGCCGATATCGGTCCAGTTCCATTCGCTCAGTCCTTTGAGCGTGCCGGCACCCAGGTAGGCGAGCAGGCCGAAGTTGGCCGCCAGCAACAGGCCGGTGAGTTTCCATACATGCAATTTCAGCAGTGGCGGCATGGCCAACAGGCTCCGCAGAGGGGAATGGCCGCCAGCACAACAGATGCATATGACCGTTTGGTTGCAGTGGGGGAGGTCAATTTGGCTCAGGGCTCTTCGCCGATTTATTGCGCTTTACGGTAATCAGGCGGTTTCTGTCGGTGCCTGTGGGCGCATTTCTACCGCGCTATAAATGAAGGGCTGGGTTAAACCGCGCATCGGCCTGGCCGCTTGGCCGTGCCGTTGCAGTCATTTCAGCTCAGTTGCGTGCTACAGCCTGCTGAAACCCGCTGTTTTAGCGCTATGGCCGCACGTGCTGTCACAGAAGCGTCATCACTCCTGCCTAGCTTTCGCTCCCCAATAGCCCGGCCATTGCAGCCTGGCAGCGATCAATCTTGGGGAGGGTAGGTGATGAAGGTGCGCAGCAGTTCCGCTCGCAATTCGGGTTGGCAGATCAGCGTGCTGGCTCTGGCGATTGCCTCCAGCAGCCAGTTGCTGGCGGCTGAGCCGGCAACCGAATACGTCGAGGTGGTCGGCCAGGCCGTGAGCATCGACAAGGCGCTGAAAGAACAACGCAGTTCCGACAACGTCGAGAGCGTGGTGCATGCCGATGGTATCGGCCAGCTGCCGGACGACAACGCCGCCGAAGCGCTGCAGCGCATTCCCGGCCTGTCGGTTGAACGCGACCAGGGCGAAGGGCGTTTTGTCAGCGTGCGCGGCATCGGCCCGGACCTGAACAGCGTGACCATCAACGGCACCCTGGTGCCCTCGCCGGAAAGTGACCGCCGCGCGGTCGCTCTGGATGTCTTGCCCTCGGAGCTGGTGCAGTCGTTGACGGTGGTCAAATCCCTGACCCCGGATATGGACGCCAACTCCCTGGGCGGCACGGTGGAGGTGGAGAGCCTGTCGGCCTTCGACCACGAGGGGCTGTTCTACACCGGCAGCGCCGAAGGCAGCTACGACGAGAACACCGAACAAACCAGCCCGAAGTTTTCCGGCGCGATCAGCGATCGATTCAGCCTGGGCGATGGCATCGACAACTTCGGCGTGGCCGCGGCGTTGAGCTGGCAGGAGCGCGACTTCGGTTCGGACAACGTCGAGACCGGCGGTGCCTGGGACTTCGATAACGGCGCACGGCTGGAAGAACTGGAGCAGCGCAACTACGCCATTACCCGCGAGCGCACCGGCTTTGGCTTGAACTTTGATTACAAGCCCGATGACCTCTCCAGCTATTACCTGCGCACCCTCTATAGCCGCTACAAAGACACTGAGACCCGCAACGCCGCAGGCATCGAGTTTGCCGATGCGCAGTTGCCGGGCGAAAGCGGTGATGCCGAAGGCTACCGCGAGCTGAAGAGCCGCGAGGAAACCCAGGAAGTGCAGTCCTACGTGCTGGGTGGCGAGCGCATGCTCGGCCTGTGGACCATCGGTGTTCAGGCCGGCTACAGCCGCTCCAGCGAAGACAGTCCGGAAGGTATTGCCGGGGCGACCTTCGAAGGTAATGACGATTTTGCCGATGCAGGTTTCAGTAACAGCAAGAAGCCGCGCCTGAATATCGACTCGGCGTTCTATGACCCGAACAATTTCACCCTCAGCGAGGTCGAGTGGGAAAAGCAGAAAACCACCGACACCGAGCAGAACATCAAGCTCGACCTGGCGCACGACTATGACCTCAACGGCTATGCGGCGCAGGTCAAGTTCGGCGGCAAGCTCAGCCGGCGGGAAAAAGACAATGACCTGGAAGCCTGGAAATATGAGGACCTCGGCGATGTCGGCCTGAGCGATGCCGATCTCAACCTCGGCCAGTTCACCAAGGGCAACGTGGATTACGGCCTGGGCCGCTTCGGCCCCGGTATCAGCGACAAAGCCATCGAGCGCCTGCTCGGCGGCCTGAACAGAGACGACTTCTATAACGCAGAAGAGTCGCGGGTAAATGACTTCGAGATGAGCGAAGACATCAACGCCGCCTACCTGATGAACAGCCTCGACATCGACGACTGGCGCTTTATCGCCGGGGTGCGCTACGAGGGCACCGAGTTCGAGGCCAAGGGCAGTGGCATCCGCGATGGGGTTTTCGAGGACACCAGCAGCGACACGCGTTATGAGCACTGGTTGCCGGGCCTGCATGCGCGTTATCAGCTCAACGCCAGCACCCAACTGCGCGCGGCCTGGACCAACACCGTGGTGCGGCCGACCTTCGGCCAACTGGCCCCCGGCTTCGTTATCGACGGCGACGAGGCCAGCTTCGGCAACCCTGAACTCGATCCGCTGGAGGCGATGAATTTCGACCTCGGCATCGAGCACTATATGGGCCGTGCCGGTGTGGTGTCGGCGTTCGTGTTCTACAAGGACATCGACAGCTTCGTCTACAACACCGACCTGGGTGGTACTGGCATCTGGGCCGACTTTGCCGAGGCCAACACCTTTGCCAATGGCGACAGCGCCAAGTTGTATGGCCTGGAGCTGGCCTACTCGCAGAAGTTCGACTGGCTGCCGGCACCCTGGAACGGTCTGCTGGTGGGGGCCAACGCCACCTTCAGCCGCTCCGATGCGAGCATCGAGGGCCAGGGCCTGAGCCGCGACATCGACCTGCCGAACCAGTCGGACACGGTCGGCAACCTGATGCTGGGCTGGGAAGACGACAAGCTCAGCCTGCGCCTGTCCGCCAACTACAAATCCAGCTACCTGGCCGAAGTCGCGGCTATCGACGACAAGGCCCATGACCTCTACGCCGATGAGCAGCTGTTTGTCGACTTCAGCGCCGGTTACTTCCTCACCCCCGCGTTGCAGCTGACCTTCCAGGCGCAGAACCTGACGGATGAGTCCTTCTACGTCTACAGCGGCCGCCGCGACTTCAACGCCCAGTACGAGGAATACGGCCCGACCTACAAGCTCGGCCTGACCTTCACCCACTTCTGACCAGTGTGCCGGCTGAGTGCGCCACGGGCGTGCCCGGCTGGCTGTTAAGTTTTCAGTAAGGATTTACCCGTATGCACCTTTCGTTTCTCAAGAAAAACCTGTTGCTCGCCAGTCTGATTGCCTTGAGCGCCTGCCAGAGCACTGTGGCCGATAAACCTGCAGCAACCCTGAGCCTGCAGACGCTTGCCAGCCCGGGCATGGACGCCGTCGAGGCGGCGCAATGGCTGGCCAGCGACAGCTTCTGGCCAGGTGCCGAGCGCCTGCAGAGCAGCGAGAAAAAGGGCCTGTTCGTGCTCGACCAGCAGGGCGCGATCCTCAGCCAGTTGCCCGGCACCTTTGCCAGCCTCGATCACCGCGTTGGCCCGCGTGGCCTGCTGGTGGCAGCCCTGGATGTCGACCGCCAGCAGGCGATGCTGGTCAACCTGGCAAACCAGCGCTGGGGCGAGCCGCTGTACCTGCCGCGCCCGGCCTACAAGATCGACGGCCTGTGCCTGTACCGCGATGCGGCGCACAACGCGTTCGTGTTTCTGATCGGCGAGGAGGGCATCGGCGAGCAGTGGCTGGTCGCCCAGCACGAAGTCCCCCTGAGCAAACCGCAGCGTGTGCGCGGCATAAGCCTGCCGCCGGCCAGCGAGCACTGTCAGGTCGATGATCTGGCCGAGCACCTGTATGTCAACGAGGAGGGCGTCGGCCTGTGGGCCTACGCCGCCCATGCCGAGGCCGATCTGGTGCGCGAGCCGGTGGGGCTGGTGCAGCCGTTTGGTGATATCGGCAAGGCGCTCGCCGGTATGGCCGTGGTGCCGGGCGGAGTGCTGGCGCTGGATCCGGAAAGCAACACGCTGCACCGCTACCAGCGTGGCGCAGAAGGCTGGCAGGCTCAGCCGGTACTGCCCCTGGGTGAGCTGAACGAGCCGCAGGGCCTCAGCGTGCGCGCGGTTGCGGGCGGTATGGAGCTGCTGGTGCGTGATGACGACGGTCTGCAGCGCGGTCAGTTGAACTGGCAGGCGCAAGCCCCTGAAGCGCAGCCGGCACTGCCGATTCTGCAGGTGCAGGTACAGACCGACCCGGTTCCGAGCCTGGGCGATGCCGCCGATGATCCGGCGATCTGGGTGCACCCGAGTGACCCGCGCAAGAGCCGCGTGCTGGGCACCGACAAACAGGGTGGCCTGCTGGCCTATGACCTCGCCGGCAAGCAGCTGCAAGACCTGCGCGTCGGGCGGATGAACAACGTCGATGTGCGTGCCGGCTTCGACCTCAATGGCCTACTGGTCGACCTGGCCGTGGCCAGCAATCGCGATCACAACAGCCTGCAGCTGTTCGCCATCGACCGCAGCAGCGGCGAGCTGAGCAATCTGGGGCAGCTGCCGACGCCGCTCAAGGATATCTACGGCCTGTGCATGTTCAAGGATGCCGCAGGAGCCATCCATGCGATTGCCAACGACAAGGACGGCACCTTTCTGCAGTACCGCCTGAGCGCGGACGCCGGACGGATCAAGGGCGAGCTGGTGCGCCAGTTCAAGGTCGCGAGCCAGCCGGAAGGTTGCGTCGCCGATGACCGCAATCAGCGCCTGTTCGTCGGTGAAGAGGATGTCGCGGTCTGGACGCTGGATGCCCGCGCCGATGCGCCGACCCGGCTTGAACAGGTGATTGCGTCCGGCAATGTGGTCCACGACGACATCGAGGGCCTGGCCATCTACCAGGGCGCAACCCGCGATTATCTGGTGATCTCCAGCCAGGGCAACGACAGCTATGTAGTGCTCGATGCGACTGCGCCCTATGCCGTGCGCGGCGCGTTTCGCATCGGTTTGAACGCGCAACTGGGCATCGACGGCGCTTCGGAAACCGACGGCCTGGAAGTCACCTCGGCCAACCTCGGCGGCATCTGGAGCGCCGGCTTGTTGGTGGTGCAAGACGGTCGCAAGCGTATGCCGGAAGACCGGCAGAACTACAAGTACCTGCCCTGGAGCGCGGTGGCCGAGGACCTGGGTCTGGAATAGCCACGCTCGGAACAAACGCGGCCGTCATCAATCGGCAACATAAACGTAATCGAATAGCGGCCGAGGGTTTTCCTCGGCTCGCGATGCAAGGAGACACCCATGCACAACACCCTCGAACAGATGACTGTCTGGAGTCTGATCAGTGATGCCAGCCTGCTAGTCCAGGCGGTGATGCTGACCCTGCTACTGGCCTCGCTGCTTAGCTGGTACCTGATCATCCAGCGCAGCGCCGTATTGCGCCGTAACGAACGCCTGATGAAAGACTTCCAGCTGCGTTTTCGCAGCGGCCACGACCTCGGTCAGCTGTACCGTGAAGGCAGCGATGGGGTGGATGAGGATGCCGGCCTGCAGCAGATCTTCCAGGCCGGTTACCACGAATTTGTCCAGCTCAAGCGGGAACCGGGGATTGCCGGCGAGCTGGTGATTGACGGCGTCGAGCGCTCGTTGCTGGTGGCCATCAGCGAGCAGGAAGAGCGCCTGGAAAAGGGGCTGCCGTTTCTCGCCACCGTCGGCTCGGTCAGCCCCTATATCGGCCTGTTCGGCACCGTGTGGGGGATCATGAACTCCTTTATCGGCTTGTCCCAGGTGCAGCAGGCGACGCTTTCCACGGTCGCCCCGGGTATCGCCGAAGCGCTCATCGCCACGGCCATTGGCCTGTTCGCCGCGATTCCCGCGGTGATCGCCTACAACCGCTTTAGCGCCCGGGTCGCCACCCTGAGCACACGCTACTACGGCTTTGGCAACGAGCTGCAGGCGCGTCTGCACCGCAAGCTGCACGCCGCCAGCAGCCACGTCAGCGCCGCCGCCTGAGGAGCCCGCCATGCGCAAGCCGATGAGCAAACACGGCCCCAAGGCCGAGATGAATGTGGTGCCCTATATCGACGTGATGCTGGTGCTGCTGGTGATCTTTATGGTCACCGCGCCGATGCTCACCCAGGGTGTGAAGGTCGAGCTGCCCAAGGTCGCCAGCGAAGCGCTGCCCACCGATACCCAGCAGCAGATCCTTACCCTCTCGGTGCAGGCGGACGGTGGCTATTACTGGAACCTGGGCAGCGAATTGAACACCGAACAGCAGACCGACAGCACCGTGGGCCTGGAGGAAATGACCGTCCAGGTGACGCAGATCATCGCCGAGCGCGGCGACACCCAGGTGTATATCCGCGCTGACCAGGCCGCCGACTACGCCACCGTGGTCGCCGGTATCGCCGCCTTGCAGAAGGGCGGGGTGAGCAACCTCGGCCTGATCACCGAGGCCCCGCAGTGAGCAGTGTGCTGATGGACAATCCCGCTTCTGTGGTCTGGCCCAGATTGCCAATCTCGCGTCTGCGCAATGCCCAGGCTGTGTTATTGACCCTGGCCCTGCATGGCGTGGTGCTGGCGCTGTTGCTGGCCAACTGGCCGGTGGAAAAGCCACCTGCGCCGAGCATCAGCACCATCAGCATGCAGCTGCTTAGCCTGCCGCCTCCCGCGCCGGTGGAGGAAACCGCGCCTCCGGTGCCGGTTGAAGTAGCGCCGCCGGAAGTGCGTGCGCCGGTACAGCCGCAGATTGATCCCCGTATCGCCCAGCAGAAACTGGAGCAGGCGGCTCTGGCGCATAAGCGTGTCGAGCAGAAGAGGCTTGAGCAGGAACGCCAGCGGCTTGAAAGCAAACGTCAGGAGCAGGCTCGGCAAGAACAGCAAGAGCGTGAACTGGCGCAACAACGCCAAGCCGCCGAACAGCTGGCAGCGCAGCAACGGCAGCAGGCCGCAGATGCTGCTGCCGATATGGCGCGGCAGGCCGAAGCCGCTGCGGCGGCCAGCCGTCAGTACCTGCCGATTGCCAAGCAGGCACCGGCTTACCCACGGCGCGCGCTGGACAAGGGTATCGAGGGCGAATGCACGGTCAGCTACACAGTCAACGCCCAGGGCCGGGTTGAACAGCCCGAGGTGGTGGGGGCCTGCCACCCCATGTTTATCCGACCCTCATTGGCCGCAGCGCAGAGCTTTCGCTACCAGCCGCGGGTGATCGATGGTCGCGCGGTCGCCGTACCCAATGTGAAGAACACCTTTACCTACCGTATCGAATAAACCTCTGCCCGCCGTCCAGGCTGCTCTTCGTTGAGCGGTGCGGGCCGGTGCGCGCCCACTTTTTGCGAGAGCCGTGATGAATCAGGATCACCAACAGTTTCACGCCAGTCTTGAAGCCCACGACGATGTGGCGATCAACCCAAGCGCCAATCCTGCGCTAAGCGATTTACTCAGTCCTGCACGGCGCAATGTGCTCAAGGGTGGCCTTACCCTGGCCGCGCTCGGCTTCTTCGCCGGTGGCATCAGTGCCTGCCGCAGTGCCGGGGCCAGCCCGCTGCTGGGCTTCAAGGGCGTGCCGGTGCAGATCGACCCGCAATTCGACCGCGTGCTGGTTGCTGAGGGCTACCGCGCCACGCCGTTCTTCTCCTGGGGCGACCCGGTCGAGGCCGGCGCGCCGCAGTGGAACCCGGATGCCAGCGACGATTGGCAGGCCCAGCTCAAGCAGGCTGGCGACAACCATGACGGCATGGATTTTTTCGCCTTCGAAGGCGAAACAGACCGCGGACTGCTGGTGATGAACCACGAATACGTCAACCCGCCGCTGCACCCCGGCAACCTGATCGATCAGAGCAAGCCACGGCCTCTGAATGAGGTGCGCAAGGAGCAGGCGGCTCATGGCGTGTCGGTGATCGAGGTGCAGAAGGGTGCGGACGGCCAGTGGCAGCGGGTCATGGATTCGCCCTACAACCGTCGCATCAGCGCCCTGACCGCCATGCGCATCGCCGGTCCGCTGGCCGGGCACGCGCTGATGCAAACCGTCGCCGACCCCAGCGGCCGTGAAGTGCTAGGCACGATCAACAACTGCGCCACCGGCATCACGCCCTGGGGCACCTTCCTCACCTGCGAGGAAAACTGGCACAACTACTTTATCAACCGTGATCAGGCCGACTACGCCAGCCGCGTGTCGCACAAGCGTTATGGCCTGGCCAAGGAGGGCACGAGCAAGAACTACGCCTGGGAAACCGCCGACCCGCGCTTCAACGCCACCCCCGATCCGCAGCAAGCCCACGGCGGCTATGTCAACGAGCCGCATCGCTTTGGCTGGGTGGTGGAAATCGACCCCTTCGACCCACAGGCGCAGCCGGTCAAACGCACCGCCTTTGGCCGGTTCGGCCGCGAATGTGCGGCCCTGAGCCTGGGTGATGACGGCCGCATGGCGTTCTACTCCGGCGACGATGCCAAGGGCGAGTACGTCTACAAGTTCGTCCCCAGCGGGCGCTTCGATGCGGCCAACCCCAAGGCCAACCGCGACCTGCTCGACGCGGGCACCCTCTACGTCGCGCGTTTCGGTGCCGATGGCAGCGGTCAGTGGCTAGCCCTGGCGCATGGGCAAAACGGCCTGACCAGCGCCAGTGGTTTTGCCAGCCAGGCCGAGGTGCTGCTTAACGCCCGCGCCGCGGCGGACCTGGTGGGGGCAACGCCGATGGACAGGCCCGAGTGGGCGGCCGTGCATCCCGCCAGCCGTGAGGTTTATGTGGCCCTGACCAATAACGATGGTCGCGGCGACAAACAGCCCACCGACAAAACCAACCCGCGCCCGCAGAACCTGCATGGGCAGATCCTGCGCTTTAACGAGCAGGGCGCTGACCCTAGCGCTGAAACCTTTACCTGGGAGCTGTTCCTACTGGCTGGGGAGCAGAAGGGGGCCAAGGATGCCAACGGCAAGGTGGTGCCCGCCAATCTCACCGGCACCATCAATGGCGATCTCTTTTCCTCACCCGATGGTCTGGCCTTCGACAGCCACGGCCGTTTGTGGATTCAGACCGACTACGGCGACGATGAAGCGGCGATGCAGACCATGGGCTGCAACCAGTTGCTCTGCGCCGACCCGAGCACCCGCGAGGTGCGGCGCTTTCTGGTCGGCCCGCGCGGCTGCGAAATCACCGGCCTGGCCTGGAGCCCGGATGGCAAGGCGATGTGGGCGAATGTGCAGCACCCCGGCATCAGCTACCCAGCCAGCGACGGCCAAACCCGGCCGCGCTCGACCACGGTGCTGATAACCAAAAGTGATGGCGGGGTGATTGGCAGCTAAGCCGCGTGGGCGGGGGCTGCTATAGCCTTGAGCGGCTTATCTAAACGAGCGTCAACGGCCAGGATTTCTGGCCGTTGACGGCGGCGTGTGAGGGGGCGGACGTGGTGGTTGAGCGCCCGTTTAGCCAGGCCGCTCAACGGACTAAATGCCACTTCAGGCGCGCTTTAATTCCTGGCCGGCCATGTCTTCGCGGGCAGAGCGCAGTTGGGCGGCATCCAGGTTCATGCGATGGATCACGTTGAAGAGTTGCTGCCTGAGCACCTCGTCGCCAATTCTTTCCGCCGCGCGCATCACGGCAACTGCGGCAGCTTCGTTGTTGCTGGCCACCTGGTCGAGCGTTTTGCAGATGTGTCGTATCGTGCGGCTCACAAGCCTGTCCTCCTGAATTTGTGTGTGCACTGTAGAGCCGGCATATTTCCTTTTGATTTCAGCTGGTCACTCGCAGCTTGCCGGCTTCTCGACCGCAGTGCGGCATGGCAACCGAAAGTGCCGGCCGTCGGCCGTTGGTCATTTGCCTAGGGTGATGGGACATAAAATCCTCCTGATCATGAGGATTTCATTGATAAATTCCTTTTGATGGATAAAATCCGCACAGATGTGAGGATTTTCTACTTCACCGTGTATGTATGGTGATTATCCTTTCGACCGTGAGGATTTATTCCGTGAAGTTTGAAATCGACACCCCCGAGACGCTCGGCATGCTGATTCGCGCCAGTCGCAAAGCCTTGGATATGCGCCAGGACGATGCGGCCGGCACTATCGGCGTCAGTGAAAACTTCCTCGGCAAGGTCGAGCGCGGCGGCGAGACGGTGCAGTGGGGAAAGCTCTTCCAGGTGATCAAGGAGCTGGGGCTGAGCGTAACGCTCGAGGTCCCGGAAGCCTTTGCCCCTGAAACTCTGGAGCACTACCAGAGCATCCAGCGCAAACGTCAGCGCACTGTGGATGCGCAGCCTGATACCTCGCAAAACGAGGTGCCCTGATGCAGCGGGCGCTCAATGTCTGGATCAGCAGCGTCATGGCGGGGGCGTTGCGCGAGTTCAACGGCCTCTGGGCATTTGCCTATAGCCAGGAGTGGTTGAGCCGGGAAGATGCCCATCCTTTGTGCCCAGGCCTGCCGCTGCAGAGCGAGGAGCATGTCGACGGTGCCAGTGTGCGGCCGGTGCAGTGGTATTTCGACAACCTGCTGCCAGAGGAAGGACAGCGCCTGCTGATTGCGCAATCGGTCGGTCGCGCCTTCGAGGATGCATTCGGCCTGCTGGAGTACTTCGGGGCCGAGTCGGCCGGCTCCCTGACCCTGCTGCCGCCGTGGAAAGTACCCGAGGCGGGTGGGGTCAGGGCGCTCACGTACGAGGAACTGTCGACACGCATACAGGACATGCCGCGGGTGCCGCTGGCCGAGCGTTCGGCCAAGAAAATGTCCCTGGCTGGGGCTCAGCACAAGGTGGCGGTGATCCTTCGCGATGGGCAGATTCTGGAGCCCACCGGCAGCACGCCGTCCACCCATATCCTCAAGCCCGACCACCCCGATGTGGCCTGGGCTCACTCGGTGATCAACGAGTGGTTCGTCATGACCCTGGCCAAACGCCTGGGCCTGAATGTGCCGCAGGTCACCCGGCTCTATGTGCCTCAGCCGGTCTATCTGATCGAGCGCTTCGATCGCCTGCCCGAGCAGCCGGACTGGCGACGCCTGCACTGCATCGATGCCTGTCAGTTGACCGGGCTGTCGCGGGAGTTCAAATACAGCGCCGGCAGCGTGCCGCGGCTGAACGCGATCACCAAACTGTGTGTGCCGCCGGTAAAGGCCCGAGAAGCACTGTTCAGGTGGCTGGTGTTCAACGTTCTGGTCGGCAACGAAGATGCCCACCTGAAGAACCTGAGTTTCCTCGTCGGCAGAAAAGGGGTGGCTCTGTCGCCGTTCTACGACCTGCTGTGCACGGCGGTCTACGGCACCCGGGCATTCGATCAGGACAAGTGGCCGGGCCAAGCCGCGCTGGCCTGGCCCCTCAACGGGGTGGCGAACCTGTCGGCAGTCAGCCGGGCGCTACTGGTTGAGGTCGGCGTCGATATGGGCATCAAACCCGCGACAGCGAACAAGCACATCGATCAGCTGGCCGATAATGCTTACGCCCAGGCCAGGGCGCTGCAGGTGGAGGTGGAGCAGCAGAACCAGGCGCTTATCCAGGCGCGCCCCGAGATCCGCGCAACGCTGAACGGTGAGATGCGTTTACTGCGGGCCCTGGTTGAAATCGTTATCCGCGAAATGGCCAGGCAAATCAGGCGGGTTGCCGACTAACCACTGCGTACTTCCAAAGCACTATTGCGCGGCATAGGCTGGGGCATTGATGCTTGCTTGCCGAACTCCGCCAGGGCCAATGCCAACCATGTCTGCTCGCGCCGCACCTTCTGCACACCCCGAGCCGCAGCCCGACTGTCGGCTGCTGGGCAATGGTCTGGGTGTGATCCTGCTGAGCCAGCCGGGTCTGACCAAGGCGGCGATCAGCCTGCGGGTTGCCGCCGGCAGCCATGACGAGCCGCTGGAGTATCCGGGGCTGGCGCATTTTCTCGAACACCTGCTGTTTTTAGGCGGTGCCGGTTTCGCCGGCGAGCAGCGGCTGATGCCCTTTGTGCAGGCCTGCGGCGGCCAGCTCAATGCCTCGACCCAGGGGCATCACACCGATTACTTCTGCGAGGTACCGGCGCAGCGCCTCGAAGACGCCCTGGCGCGGCTGCTGGATATGCTCGCCAGGCCCCTGTTCGAGGCCGAGGCGCAGCTGCGCGAGCGCGAGGTGGTGCACGCCGAATTTATCGCCCGCGGTCAGGATGCCGGCACCCTGATCGGTACGGCGCTGGGCCAGGCTCTGCCGGCGGTGCATCGCTTTGCCGCCTTTCAGGCGGGCAACCGAGAGACCCTGGCGGTCGAGCAGGCGGACTTCCAGCAGGCGCTGCGGGCCTTTCATCAAACCTTCTACCGAGCCCAGAACCTGACCCTGGTGCTGCTGGGGCCGCAGCCGCCGGTGCAGCTCTATGCCCTGGCCGAGACCTATGGCGCGGCCCTGGGTGAAGGCAACGGCCCGCTGCAGTCAGCGGCTGCGCCACTTCTGCCGCTAAGGGCGCAGCACTTGCAGTTGTGCCTGCCGGCGGATGCCCCCAGCCTGCACCTGTGTTTTGCCCTGGAGCTGCCGCGCCCGGCGCAAGCGGGTGGGCTGAGCGAGGCGCTGGATTTTCTCCAGGCCTGGCTGCTCAGCGAATCGTCAGGCGGCCTGCTGGCCAACCTGCGGGCCGCGCAACTGTGCCGGGAGCTGGAGGTGCGCCGGCTGTATCAGCATGATGAGCAGGCCTTGCTGCTGCTGAGCTTTGCCGGGGTAGAAGGCGCGGAGCAGGCGCGTGCAGGTATTGCCGCGGCGCTGCAGGGCTGGCTGGGGTTCTTTACCGAGGCCGACTGGACGACGCTGCAAGACAGCTACCGGGCGATCCGCCAGAGCCAGCGGCGCAGCCTGCCACCCATGGCGCTGGCGCGTTACTGGCAGGAGGGCCTGGCCGTTGGCGGCAACCCCCATGACGCGCTGACCGCCCAGGGCGAGCGCAGCTTGCGTGCCGTGCTCGGGCAGCTGCGCCAGCCCCGGCGGCTGATCGAGTTATTGGTCAGCCAGGCCGAGCAACCGCTCTGGCCGACCTCGGGGTTTGACCTGCGCATGGCCGCCATACCGCCTTGCCCGGCGGTGGCGGCTGACTGGCACTGGCAACTGCCGGCGGCCAACCCCTTTTTCGCGGCCGCGCCGCAGTCGGCACCGCTGCTGAGTTGCAGCGCCCAGCTGCGCTGGCTGGCCGCGCCGGACAGCCAGGCGGACGGGCAGGGCGCGCTGCACTGGCGCTGCTGTTTTAGCGAACCGTTGCCGCTGCAGATTGCCCTGGCCGTGGCCCAGGAGGCGCTGCGGGAAACCCAGGCCAGTGCTGCCCAGGCGGGTGTCAGCCTGCATCTGTCAGTCGCGAGTGCAGGGCTGCAGCTGGTCTTGCAGGGCCCGGCCGAGATGCTGGTCCGGGTGGCGCAGCAGGCGCTGCCGCGTCTGCTGGCACCGACAGAGGCGGCCTGGCAGCTGGGGATGCGCCAGGCCCAGGGCAATATGCAGCAGGGGCAGATGCCGATTCGCCAGCTGTTGCAGCGCTTGCCCAGGTTGCTGCAGGCATCTGAGAAGGCGGCCGACTCGCCCGGCCTGGAGCCGTTGCAGGCGCGCTACCGCCAGGTACGCCTGGAGGGCTTGGGCGTGGGGCTGTCGCCGTCCGGGCAGCGCGCACTCGAGGCGCTGTTCGCTAGCTTTGCGCCCCTGGTTCCGGCGGCGTCAGGCCGCTCTGTCGAGGCCGGGCGGTACTGGCTGCACGACAGGTGCGACAGCAGCGAGGCGGCGCTGCTGCTGTTCTGCCCGCAACCGACCGCGGATGCCGCCAGCGAGGCCGCTTGGCGGCTGCTGGCGCATCTCTACCAGGGGGCGTTCTTTCAGCGCCTGCGTAGCGAACTGCAAGTGGGCTACGCGGTGTTTTGCGGCTTTCGCCAGGTGCAGGGGCAGGCGGGCATTCTCTTTGCTGTGCAGTCGCCCCATGCCTCGACCGAGCAGACCCTCGGCCATATCGAAGACTTTGTGCAGGCCCAGGGCGAACGCCTGACTGGGCTGGACGAGGGCGCAATCGCCCAGGCCGCTGCGCAGGTGCAGGCCCAGCTGCAGAGTGCCGCCGGCAACTTGGCCGACTTCGCCGAGCAGCACTGGCTGCTGCATCTGGCCGGGCTGCCGGCCAGCCATGCCACGGCCGTGGTGCAGGCCCTGGAAGGTTGCGAGCGGGCGGCACTGCTGCACAGCCAGGCGCTGTTGAGTCAGGCGCGCGGTGGTTGGCGCGTGCTGGCCAATAGCGCGCCGCCTGCCAGTGGCTGGGTTGCCCTGGGCTAAGGCTCGCGCTTCTCCCCCTGAAAAACATAAATCTTGGCTCTGTCTGAGTTGGCTGTTGTCGGCATGCTCAGCCCCTGTAGGAGCGGGCTTGCCCGCGAATCGTGGCTCAATAGCAAAACATCGCGGGCATGGCCCGCTCCTACGGGGTTCGCCGCACCCGCAAGCATTGCTGGCAACACTTGATTGGTACATAGCCTAAATCTTCGGCCAGCCCACTTTGCCGTGGCCCGTCCGTTCTCTGTCTTTGCCCCTCTGCGGACGGCCCCCGGGTATTACGACCTTGGGCCTGCTTCTTTCTGCTCAGGGTCAATGGTCGCAGCAGTCGTACACCTTTACGCCTGCGCCGGTGCACCCGGCCAAGGCAGCAGCCAAGCAGTGCCATAGCAGCATATGGCCACTGCCAGGGCTTTTCGATAATCGCCTCCGACCCGACTGACTGATTAGTCGTTCCTCAAGCGGAGAGCGTTATGAACAACAAGAAGATCGCCAGCACCCGATTCCTGCCTCTGGCACTGACTGCCGCCGTGGCCCTGGCTACGGCCCAGCAAGCCGCCGCGGAAATCGTTCTGTATGACCAGGACGACACCACATTTTCCACCGATGGCTATATCAACGCCTTCTATGTGAACAGCGATGTGGATCGCGAGGGCGACACCTTCGACCGCCGTCAGTCGCGGGTAAAAATGGGCTTTCTGCCCAACTGGATCGGCTTCAACTTCGGCAAGCAGATCGACGACCTGAAGCTTGGCGGTCGTTCCTCGTTCTGGGTCACCATCAACGACAGCGAGCAGAACGGCACCGACACCGCCATCGACGTGCGCCAGTTCTACGGCACCGTCGGCAGCGAGTGGGGCGAAGTGCTGGTGGGTAAGGACTTCGGCCTGTTCGCCCGCTCCAACATCTTCCTCGACGAACTGCTGTCCGGTTATGGCCAGGTCAGCGATACCCTGGGCCTGGTCGACTTCGGCGGCGTGTCCTTCGGCAATATCGGCAGCGGCTACCCGTACCCGTTCCCCACCGCGCAGATCACCTACCGCAGCCCGAAAATGAGCGGTTTGCGTGTGGCCGCCGGGATCATGGACCCCTACGACTCCAACCAGATCGACGGTAACGGCAAGGCCTACCAGGAGAGCCCGCGCTTCGAAACCGAGATCACCTATGAGTTCGAAGTGGCCGGCGCGAAGATCTACTCCTGGATCAACGGTGCCCACCAGACCTCGGACAACACCGATTCCGACGTCGACTCGGTCACCTCCAAGGGCCTGGGTTACGGTGTGCAGGCCAAGATGGGCGGCTTCTCGGTAACCGGTTCGGGCTTCCAGGCCGAGGGCATTAACCCCTTCTTCACCAACAACCTCGGCGAGCCCACGCTGCGCGAAGTGGACAGCGACGGCTACCTGCTGCAGACCTCCTACACCTTCGGCAAGAACCGTGTGGCGCTGTCCTACGGCAAGACCGAAGACGACGGCAACGGTCTGGGCACTGCCGCCGACTACGAGACCCGCGGCATCGCCTACTTCCGCACCATCAACGACAACCTCAAGCTGGTGGCCGAATACAACCAGTTCGAGATCGACGCCACCACCGGCAGCGGCCTCAACGAAGACACCAACACCTTCGCCGTGGGTGCCGTGCTGAACTGGTAAACCCGCAGAGCAGGCCGGGCCGGGGTGACCTTGCCCGGCCTTTGCCTGGAGATCGCCATGCATCTGGATTTACTGCTGATCCTGTTGCCATGCAGCAGCGTGATTCTCGCGCTGCCCATTGTGCTGATGCGTTGCCTGTTAAACGGACGTAGCTGAATTCAAGGAGGCGACATGCTCGGCTTATGGAGTGTGCATGCCCCGCAATATCTGTTGATTCTGACGCTGTTGACCACCCTGGTATTTGCCCTGCCGATTTTCTGCATTCCGCTGGTCTGGGCCCGCCTGATGGGCTGGACGCTTCCCACGCATACTGACCTGGCGGTCTACTTCGGCCGCTGTCTGGGTGCGTTTATCCTGATTCTCGAAGCCATGATGCTGCGCGCCGCGCTGACGGGGGAGGCGATTCACGCCGTCTTCGAAATGCTCCTGGCGGTGGCCGTGATGATGATAGTGGTACATATCTACGGTGCCCTGCGGCGTATCCAGCCGCTCAGTGAAACCCTGGAGATCGGCTTCTATGTCGGCCTGCTGGTGCTGACGCTGTTGTTCTGGCCTGCTACTTAGGGAGTAGGCCGGCGCTACTCAAGTGGCATGGGGTGCGCGGGCCGAGCTTCGTAGAATGACCCCAGGCTATCTAGGTTTATGCGCGGGGCAGGCTATGCAGCAGGAAATGACCGACGGCGTCGTCACCGCCATGTCCTGCGCCAGCGATGTCGAACTGGTGGCGCAGGAACTGGCACGGCAACTGATCCATCCCCATCTGGGCTTCGTGCTGTTCTTCTGCTCCGCCGAATACGACCTGCAGGGTCTCGGCGCGGCGCTGGAGCAGCATTTCGGCGGGATCAACCTGGTCGGCTGCACCACGGCCGGCGAGATCACTACCCAGGGCTATGGCCGCGGCTGCGTCAGCGCGGTGGGCTTCGATCACCGCAGTTTCTCCATCGCCAGTGGCCTGATCGACGAGATGGAGCGCTTCAGCCTGATCGACGCCCAGCAACTGGTCGAGCGCCTGGTCAAGGACTGCCGCACCAACGAACTGGCCTCGATCAAGGGCCACAGCTTCGCTCTGACCCTGCTCGACGGCCTGTCCAGCCGCGAGGAAGTGGTGCTCGGCGCGCTCAGCGCGGCCCTGGGCAGCATCCCGCATTTCGGCGGTTCGGCCGGCGACGACAACCACCTGACCCACACCCATGTCTACTACGGTGGCCAGTTCCATACCGGCGCGGCGGTGGTGGTGCTGTTCAACACCTGGCTGGATTTCGAGGTGTTCAGCACCCATCACATCGAGCCCAGCAGCGACAAACTGGTGGTCACCCGCGCCGACAGCGCCAGCCGCCGGGTCTATGAACTCAACGCCGCACCGGCGGCCCAGGAATATGCCGAGCTGATCGGCGTGCCGCTGGCCGAACTGGATCACCGGGTGTTCGCCGCCAACCCCCTGGCCGTGCGCATCAGCGAGCAGTACTACGTGCGCTCGATCCAGCGGGTCAACGAAGACCTCAGCCTGACCTTCTACTGCGCGGTGGAGAACGGCATCGTGCTCACCGCCATGCAGCCCGGGCCCTTGCTGCCCAACCTGGAAGGGGTGTTCGACGGCTTGCGCGAGCGCCTCGGCCCCTTGCTCCTGACCATCGGTTGCGACTGTTTCCTGCGTCGCCTGGAAATCGAAGACCACGGCGGCGTCGAGCCGGTCTCGGCCTTTCTGCGCAGCCAGCCGGTCATAGGCTTCAATACCTACGGAGAGCAGTTCAATGGTATGCACATCAACCAGACCTTCACCGGAGTCGCCATTGGCCGCCCCGGCCGAGGCTGATGTCGCCGAGCTGCAGGCCCGCTGTCAGGCCCTGGAAAAGGAAAACCACAAGCTCAAGCGCATCAACGCCGCCCTGATCGAACGGGTCGAGTCGGTGCACTCGCGCGGCGACGACGCCTACGCCGCCTTCCAGCATTCGGTGGTGCTGGCCGAGCAGGTGCGTGAACGCACCGATGCGCTGAACCAGGCCATGGCCGAACTGAAATCCAGCAACCAGCTGCTCAGCGACGCCCGCCTGCGCGCCGAGACCGCCCACCAGCATCTGATCGACGCCATCGAGAGCATCTCCGACGGCTTCGTGCTGTTCGACCGCGAGCAGCGCATCGTCCTGTTCAACAGCCGCTTCAAATCCTTCTGGGCCCACAGCCGCGCGCGGATCAACGCCGGCACCCGCCTGGCGGAGATCAAACGCCTGAGCAAGAGCACCGGCCTGGTGGTCGAGGAGCAGCGCGGCAAGGACGGCGAGCATATGCTCTACCGCCTGCGTGACGGGCGCTGGGTGCAGGTCAGCGAACGGCCGACCCGCGAGGGCGGCCTGGTGATCCTCTACACCGATATCACCGAGGTCAAACTCAACGAAACCCTGCGCCGCGAACAGGCCCTGGCGCAGAAGTCGCGCCTGCTGCAGCGCGCCGTCGACAACCTGTCCCAGGGCATGGCCATGGTCAATGCCGAGGGCGCGCTTGAGCTGTGGAACCACCGCTTCCTCGACCTCTGCGGCCTGGCCCCGATCAACGCCCACCGGCCTTTCGCCGAGGTGATGGCCGAAAGCGAGCTGGCCCTGCTGACCCCGGACAGTCGCGACGCCAACGGCAAGCCCATCGAGGAGCTGGAGCTGCACCTGTTCGACGGGCGTATGCTCGAAGTGCGCACCCATGCCTTGCCCACCGGCGGTTTCGTCAACACCTTTACCGATATCACCGAGCGCCACCGGCATGCCGAGGCCTTGAGCGAGAGCGAGCGCTGGATTCGCCTGATCACCGACCATGTGCCGGCGCTGATCGCCTACCTGACCGCCGACCTGGTCTACGAATTCACCAACAAGGTCTACGAAGAGTGGTACTGCTGGCCCCGTGGCGCGATGCTCGGCCAGAGCCTGCGGGCGGTGCACAGCGAAGAGCATTGCCGGCGTCTGGAGCCCTATATCGAACGGGCGCTGTCCGGCGAAAGCGTGACCTTCGAGTTCGCCGAAACCAACCATAGCGGCCAGGAGCGCTACATGCTGCGTTCCTATGTGCCCAATCGCCAGGCCAATGGCGAGGTAACCGGGATCTTCGTACTGATCCGCGATATCACCGAGCGCCGGCGTACCGCCGAGGCCCTGCACCAGGCCTATCAGCATCTGGAGCAGCGGGTGCGCGAACGCACCGCCGAGTTGACCACGGTCAACCAGCAGCTGCGCCGCGAGATCGACGAACGCACGCAGATGGAGTCGCGCCTGCGCGAGGCCAAGGGCGAGGCCGAACAGGCCAACCTGTCGAAGACCAAGTTCCTCGCCGCGGTCAGCCACGACCTGCTGCAGCCGCTTAACGCCGCCCGGCTGTTTACCAGCGCGCTGCTGGAGAAGGGCGAACTGGCCGGCCACGCGCCCCTGGTGCGCAACGTCAGCAACTCCCTGGAAGACGTGGAAAGCCTGCTCGGCACCCTGGTGGATATTTCCAAGCTCGACGCCGGGGTAATCAAGCCGGATATCGCCCCCTTCGCGGTCAGCGAACTGCTGGAAAACCTCGCCGCCGAATACCACCAGATCGCCGGCAGCGAAGGCCTGCGGCTTGATTTCATCCCCAGCTCGGCGCTGGTACGCAGCGATATCCAGCTGCTCGCGCGGATTCTGCGCAACCTGCTCAGCAACGCCATCCGCTACACCAGCAGCGGGCGCATTCTGCTCGGCTGCCGCAGGCGTCGGCAGAGCCTGTCGATCGAGGTCTGGGACACCGGCATCGGCATTGCCGAGAACAAGCTCGGCGAGATCTTCCAGGAGTTCAAGCGCGGCGACATCACCCACCGCAAGCAGGATCGCGGCCTGGGGCTGGGCCTGGCCATCGTCGACAAGATCGCCCGTATGCTCGGCCATCGCATTCGCGTCAGCTCGCAGCTGGGCAAGGGCTCGATGTTCGCCATCGAGGTGCCGCTGACCACCCGCGCGCCAAGGCCGCGGGTGGTGCAGGACGCCCCCGATCTGCTGCTCGAACGCCTCAGCGGCTCGCGCATCTGGGTGCTGGATAACGACGCGGCGATCTGCGCCGGCATGCGCACCCTGCTCGAAGCCTGGGGCTGCCAGGTGGTCACCGCACTCTCCGAGGAGGACCTGGCGCGTCAGGTCGACAACTACCACGCCGACGCCGACCTGCTGATCGCCGACTACCACCTCGACGACGGCCACAACGGCGTCGACGCCGTGGCTCTGATCAACTCCAGACGCAGCACGCCGCTACCGGCGCTGATGATCACCGCCAACTACAGCAACGAACTCAAGCAGCAGATGCGCGAACTCGGCCATACCCTGATGCACAAGCCGGTACGGCCGATGAAGCTGAAAACGGCGATCAGCCACCTGCTCGAACGCAATGCCGATCAGGCATGGAAGTCCGAGGGGTAGGCCGTGACAAAGGTGTCGCCGTCGTCATAGACCACGGTCACCGCGCGCAGCTTGGCGTTGTAGCACTCGGCATGGCCGGGCTGGGTCACCTCGGCGACCCGTACCGTCAGCTCGTTGAGCGGTGCGCCGACGCGTGACAGCACGGTCTTGCGCCCTTTCAGATTGGCGCTGTCCTGGACGGTGGCCTTGCTGTCGCCGAGGGCATAGGCGACCGCGCGATCCTGATCGCGGTCGTTGACGAAGGCGCTCATCCGGGTGCCCACCGGCCGCCGGTCGCAGCGGCTGATCAGGTAAGCGTCGATGGACGGGCCGGCATCGGTGGTGGGCGCGGCATGCCGGCCACGGGCATGGCCGCTACCGCCGGACTTGGTGGTCTTGCCCTCGGATTTGTTCAGCGCCTTGTGCGCGCGGCTGCGGTTGAACTTGCTTGGCATAAGCGTTCTCCCTGTGCGGGTATGGGTTGGCTGGGGAACCCTGAGCCCGGCAGCGCAGCACAGCGCCCGGCTCGACCACGACTCACTAGCACAGGCTAGCCTGCCGCTGCGCCTCAGGCGGTAGCGGCGGACGGATGGTTCGAGGCCATTGCAGGTTCACGGCCAAAGCCCCCACTGGGATGCGGGATAGGCTTATGGCTTAGCGGCGCAGGTAGGCGGCGAAGTCGATATCGCCGGCGGAGAGGATGGCCTGCACCCGGTTATGCACATTGAGTTTGCGCAGGATGGCGGAGACATGGGCTTTGACCGTGGTTTCGGCGATATCCAGGCTGTAGGCGATCTGCTTGTTGGATTCGCCCTTGGTCATGCGCTCAAGCACCAGCAGCTGCTTGCGGGTCAGGGCCTGCAGCAGCTCCGGCGGGAAGCTGGGGTGGTCGGAGTGGCTGCGCTGCGAGCTGCTCTTCTGCGAACGGATGATATCCGGCGGCAGGTAGACGTTGCCGTCGAGGATCTGCTGGATCGCCTCGGTCATCTGCGCCCGCGGCGAGGACTTGGTGATAAAACCCACCGCGCCATAGGTGATGGCCTGCAGCACGATCTGCTTGTCCTGCTCGGCGGAGACGATCACCACCGGGATGGTCGGGGCTTCGTTGCGCAGGTTGATCAGGCCGTTGAGGCCGTGCATGCCGGGCATATTGAGGTCGAGCAGGATCAGGTCGAGGTCGTCGTTTTCCAGGGTCAGGGCCAGGGCGCTGTCCAGGTCGGCGGTTTCCATGATCTCGCTGCCGGGGAAGCCGTCGCTGATGACGTTGTGGATGGCTTCGCGAAACAGCGGATGGTCGTCGGCAATCAGAATTTTGTACATGGCCTTTCACCTCATTGTTTTGATTATGGTGTGGCTATAGCCGCAGGGAAAACCTTGCACGGTTACGGCATGACGAGCGGTTGCGCGGGAATCAGGGGCAGGCCGGCCTGTTGCCAGCCGTCGATGCCGTCGCGGTACCAGTAGAGATTGCTGTAACCCAGGTGATGGGCGCGTTTGCTGGCATTCCAGCCGAGCCAGCAGTCGGAACGGCAGTAGAACACCAGCGGCCAGGCTTTGTCGCCCTGGCTGGCCTGCGCCAGATAATGGCTGAAGTAGGCCTGCCATTGCGGGCTCAGTTCGCCGTCACCGGTATTGGCCAGCCACAGGCTGCCGGGCAGGTTGGCGTGTACTTCGTCTTCGATAAATTGGCCGTGCCGCCAGGGCCGGCGATACACGTCGATCAGCCGGGTGCGCGGCTGCTCGCGCAGCAGCTGTTGCAGGGCTGCGGTGTCGAGGGTCTGACCATAGTCGATCTGGGCCGGGGTGGGGCTGCGGTAAAGGCTCAGGCGGTAGCCATCGGTGGAAAACAGCGGTGCCTCGGTTTGGGCCTGGGCCAGCGAGGTCAGGCTGCTGCCCAGCAGGCCGCAGAACAGCAGAAAAGCAGGTCGTGCTAGCAGGGGATACTTCATCGCCTTTGGTCTCGGTTCTTTTTATGTGCGTATTACAGAGCAAAGCTGCTGCTTTGGAAATTCTCCATTGGAGAGGAAAAGCAGTACCAAAGTAGTAAAAGCCACCCCAGCAGAGCATGTGGTCTGTAGGAGCGGGCCATGCCCGCGAATGGGCCCTGGTTTAGGTGATGGCGGGGGTTGGCCTGGAGACAATCGCGGCTAAAGCCCCTCCCACGGGATATGCGCTGTTTGTAGGAGGGGCTGCGGCGTTCCGCTTTAGCCGCGAATGGCTTTAGCTGGCGCGGCGCAGGGCCGCGTGTTGCGGATTGAAAGTGAGCACCGCGAGCACGGCGAACAGCAGGGTCAGGCCCAGGCAGACCAGCAGGGCGGACAGGCTCAGGCGCTGGTAGAGGGCGAAGCGCACCAGCTCCACGGCGTGGCTGAAGGGGTTGAGGGCGCACAGCCAGTACAGCCATTCGCTGGCCTCGCGCATCTTCCACAGCGGGTAGAGCGCCGAGGACAGGAAGAACAGCGGGAAGATCACGAAATTCATCACCCCGGCGAAGTTCTCCAGCTGGCGGATACCGTTGCTCAGCAGCAGGCCCAGAGCGCTGAGCAGCAGGGCTACCAGCAGCAGCGCCGGCAGGGCCGCGAGCAGGCCCCAGAGTGGCGGCTGCACGCCGTAGAACCAGGCGATGGCGAGAAAGGCATAGACCTGCAGCAGCGAGATCAGGGCGATCGCCAGCAGCTTGCTGGCCAGCAGAAAGGCCCGCGGCAACGGGCTGGTCAGCAGCACGCGCATGCTGCCCATCTCGCGGTCGTAGACCATCGACAGCGAGCCCTGCATGCCGTTGAACAGCAGGATCATGCAGGCCAGACCAGGGACTATGTAGGTCTCGTAGGTTATGTAGGTGTCATAGGGCGCAATGATGGCGATGCCCAGCGCCGCCCGAAAGCCGGCGGCGAACACCACAAGCCACAGCAGCGGCCGCACCAGAGCGCTAAAGAACCGCGAGCGTTGCAGCACAAAACGCAACCACTCGCGCTGCACGATGCCTTGCAGGCAATACCAGTAGGCGTTCATAGCGCACTCTCCATCGGGCGATGCGGACGGGCGGTGCGGGGCATCGTAGGGTGCGCCGTGCGCACCGGTAATGCAGATTTTGGCTGGGCTTCCGGGTATGAGGAGACCTCTGCCGCGTTGCGCGCTGTTTGTAGGAGCGGTCCATGCCCGCGAATGGGCGTCGAATGATCGAATGGATCGCGGCCATGGGCCGCTCCTACGGGGTTGCGTTCTGCCCGTGGGCGCGGTTTGGCGGCGCGGCGCATCGTAGGGTGCGCTGTGCGCACCAGGGGTGTTGATGCCGATTGGGGCGCTGGGTATAAGGCGACCGCTGCCGCGTTGCACGCTGTCTGTAGGAGTGGTCCATGCCCGCGAATGGGTGTCGAGTCGTCAAGCGAATCGCGGCCATGGGCCGCTCCTACGGGGTTGCGTTCTGCCTGTGGGCGCGGTTTGGCGGCGTTGTGCATCGTCGGGTGCGCGGGGCCGGTCCAGGCTGTGCGCACCGGCAGGTTCGGAGTCGCGTTCATGGTGCGCACGGCGCACCCTACGAAGTGCTTCATGTGACCTCCGCGGTAAGGCGGGCGAAGGTGGCGGCCAGGCTGGCGTCGTCGGTGCCGATCTGGCTGGCCGGGCCCTGGGCCACCAGGCGGCCGCGGTTGAGAATCAGCAGTTCATCGCTGCTCTGCACTTCATCGAGCAGGTGGGTGGTCCACAGCACGGCCAGGTCATCGTCGCGGCACAGCTGGCGCACATGGCGGTTGAGCGCCAGGCGGCTGGCCGGATCGAGGCCGACGCTGGCCTCGTCGAGCAGCAGCAGGCGCGGGCGATGGAGCAGGGCGCGGGCGATTTCCACGCGGCGGCGGTGGCCGCCATTGAGGTCGCGAACCTTGTCGGCGCGGCGTTCGTCGAGCTGCTGGCGCGCCAGTTCCTCGTCGATCCGGGCCTGCGCCGCGCGCCGTGGCATGCCGTGCAGGGCGGCATGGTAGCGCAGGTTCTGCTCCACGCTCAGGTCCAGATCCAGGGTGCTCTGCTGGAACACCACGCCGAGCTGACGCAGGGCCTCGCGCGGCTGGCGGCGCAGGCTGCAGCCGAGCACCTGGATCTCGCCCTGCTGCAGGTCATACAGCCGGGTGAGCAGGGCGATCAGGGTCGATTTGCCGGCTCCGTTGGGCCCGAGCAGGGCGGTAAAGCGCCCGCACTCGAGGCTGAAACCGACGTCCTGCAGGGCCTGGCGTGGGCCGTAGGCAAAGCCGACGGCGCTGACCTCAAGGGCATTCATGGGGTGACGACCACGCCCCAGGGATAACGACCGACCTTGATCGACTTGCTCACCTTGAGCGAGTCGACCTCGATCACCGAGACGTCGCCGCTGACCCCGTTGGTGGTCAGCAGGCGTTTCTGGTCCGGGGTAAAGGCCATATGCCAGACGCGGCGGCCGACCAGCAGATAATCGAGTACTTCATAGGTCTTGGCGTCGACCACCGCCACATGGTTGGCCGGGCCGAGGGCGACGAAGGCGTATTTGCCGTCATCGCTGAGTTTGACCCCCACAGGTTGCACCTTGTCCGGGTGTACGCCCTTGATCTGGAAGGTCAGCACCTTCTCGATCTGCCGGCTGGCGACATCGACCACGCTGACCGTGCCACCGATTTCCGCCGAGGCCCACAGGCGCTTGCCGTCCTTGTCGAATTCGACATGGCGCGGGCGCTGGTCGACCAGGGTGTTGTCCACCAGTTGCTGGGTGCTGGTGTCGATCCAGTGCAGCATATTGGTGGTTTCGCTGGTATTGACCGCCCACTTGCCGTCCGGGCTGACCGCCATGCCTTCCGGCTCGACGCCGACATCGATCTGCGCCAGCACTTCGTCGCTCTGCACATCGACCACGGTGACCAGGGCATCGTCCTCGTTGGAGATATACAGCCAGCGGTCGTTGGGGTGCAGGGCGAACTGCTCGGGGTCGGCCCCGGAGGGCAGTTCCTTGATGATCTTGCGCGTGGCCAGGTCCATCACCTGAACCCGGTCCGAATCGCTGGCGCAGATGTACAGCAGCTTGTTGTCGCTGGACAGCAGCAGGCCGCGCGGACGCATGCCGACTTCCAGGGTGGCGCTGACTTCCAGGGTATCCAGGTCGATCACGCTGATGCTGTCGTCCTTTTCATTGGAGACGTAGGCGGTGGCGGCCAGGGCAGTGTGGCAGGTCAGGCCGAGGGCGATGGCACAGGCAAGGTGACTAAGACGCATGGGTTGATCCTCTTGTTGTTGTCGGGTGCGGCAGGCTTATGCGGTGGTGCGCACGGCCTGGGGCGGCCCCGCGCACCCTACGAGAGGCCGCACCATCAATTGGCGTTACCAGCCAGATCACAGCTCACTTCCGGTTGATCGAAGCCGAGGCTGTCCAGCTCGCTGGTGGGGTGCAGAAAGCCGTCTTGCGGTGAATTGCTGACCAGCGCACGGGGGTGCACCAGGGGAATGGGTTGGCGCAGCTGGCCGTTCCAGCTGCGAAAGCTCAGCTTGCGGCCCTTGAAGCCGTCCAGCGGCAGCTGGTCGCTGAGGGCCAGTTGCTGGATCGCCGCCGCGTCGGTCTGGCGCAGTTTGCTCACCGCGGCGGCGATGCTGCGCACGGCGATCCAGGCGGCGAAGTCGCGGTCGTTCATCCAGCGCCCGGCGTGGGCCTCGAAGCGCTTTTGCAGCTGCGCCGCGCCATAGGTTTCCACGGTCTTGTGCCAGCCGGTGGCGGTCAGGCCCTGGGTGCCGGCCACCGGGCGCGGGTACCAGGTCTGGTAGGGCAGGTATTCGCCGAAGTCGCCGCGCTCGTCGGCCACCAGCACCACGTCGTACTCGGCGGTCTGGGTAAATAGCGGCATCTCGGCCTGGGCGCTGCGGCGCTGGTCGTTGTCGAAGCTCCAGGGCTTCTCGGCGACTATCTGGTGGCCGAAGCGCTTGGCCGCCCGCTTGAGGGCCGCGGCGTAGGCCTGATCGTCCTCGGTGGGGCCGCTGATCAGCAGCCAGCGCTGCCATTTGCGCACGGTGAGGAATTGCGCCAGGGCATCGGCGAGCATGGCGCGGCTGGGCAGGGTGTGCAGCACGTTGGGCAGGCATTCGCTCTGGCGCAGGCTGTCGTCGCTGCTGCCGGCGTTGAGCAGCAGGCTGTCGTCCAGGCGCAGGCTGAGTTGGCGCAGGGTGTCGGCGGGGGCGTTGACTACGAACAGGCGCAGGCCCTGGGCATGCAGTTCGCTGGCCGCTTCCAGCAGGCTGGCGCTGTCGTCGTGCTGGGCGCTGCTCAGGCTGTAGGCGTGTTTGAGGAAGCGCCCGGTGCTGTTGCTGTCGGTGATTGCCAGCTCGGCCCCGCGCAGGCCGGCGTCGGCGGGTTCGGGGATGACGTTGGACAGCAGGGGGCCGGTTTCCGGGATATAGGCCAGGTAACCGATGCGCACCTGCAGTTCGGCGGCCGGGGTGGCCGCCAGGCAGGGCAGCGCCAGGCCGAGGCTGGCGACGGCGCAGAGCAAGATGTAACGGCTGGTCTGGCGCATGGGCAACTCCTGAGTCGGTGTTGTCAGCATAGGAACAGCAGGCCGTGGGGGAAATATGCCCTAAGTACCGGTGGGCTCGTACCAAGGTCGTAAGTGCAAGGCGCGCAGCTCAGCGTTGCGGGTCGCGAATATCCAGGCGCAAGCGCTCTATCACGGCGTGCCCGGCGCTGATGCGCAGCTGCGCCTGTTGCTCGATCTGCAGTTCCCGTGCTGCCGCGCCCACCGCGCCAATCCGTTCGCGCAGGGTGGCGAAGGCGAGGATACGACCGTCCGCGGCCAGCAGCTCGGTTGCGCCGCGGGCGTAGCTGTAGTCCTCGGCGCGGTCGAAGCTGGCCTGCCAGAGCGCTGCCAGCTCGGCCTTGTTCAGGCGTTGCCAGTGCGGGCTGTCGGGCAGGCGTACCTGTATATCGGCATCCGCATCGAGGGCGGCCACAACTGCCTGGGCATCCTGGCGCTGGGCGGCCTGGTCGATGGCCGTCAGGGTCGCGAGTACCGCTTCGCGCTCATCGGCGGAGGGCTGCGAGCCACCTTCGGCGCGGCCCTCCAGGTTGGCGAGAAAGGCGATGGCCGCCGGCTCGTCACCCTGGCGTGCAGCGGCGCGGATCCAGTTCAGGCCGGGCAGCTGGTCGCCGCGCTCATACAGGCGCTTGCCCAGCAGCCACTGCGCCGTGCTGTTGTCCCGTTCCGCCGCGCGCTGATACCAGTGCTCGGCCTGGGCCGCATCCGCCGCGGTACCCAGGCCCAGCTCATGGGCGCGGCCGACCTCATACATGCCGATGGCATCGCCGCTGTCGGCGGCGCGCTGGTACCAGTGCAGGGCCTGGCTATGGCTTTGCGCAACGGCCAGGCCGGCGGCATGCATATTGGCCACGTTGAGCATGCCCTGACGGTTGCCGGCCTCGGCCAGGGCCAGGTAGCGGCCATAGGCCTCTTCATATTCGCCCATCTTGTAGACCGCATAGGCTTCCAGCACCTGGACCATCTCCCGGGCGATACGACTCTGCTCGTCGGCGGCCAGAGGCGCGCTGCAACTCAGGGCAAGCGCCAGGGCAACGGCCTGCTTGCAGCAGCGGGCTAACAATAAAGGGCGAGGCATGGGGCACCTGTCGGCAGGGGGCGGCTGGAGTGGGCCTGAGGCTAACAAGCGGCGGGCTGCGCGGATCTAGTTCCATGGTGGCGAGTGCCTGCATCCATGGTGCCGACTGTACGGCGGGGTAGGGCTTCGGGGGCTGTCCAAAGTACCAGCCGAGCGCTACCAAGGTAGTAAGCCGGCGCGTGTGCGGCGGTTTTAGGATGGGGCCATCTACTAAAACAACAAAGGTACGCGCCCATGTCTCCGTTCAAGACGACCGCCCTGGCCCTGATTCTGCTCAGCAGCCTGCTTGGCTTCGACCCCCTCTATGCCGCCGGCGATCTGACCCGCATGAGCACCGCGTTACCGGATTTGCTCCTGGGCAACGAGGAGAGCGACTACAGCATGTCGCAGCACGAATATCAGCTGGAGACCGGCAAGGCCTACAACCTCAAGATCATCGCCAGCGGGCAGAAGGAATACGCCTTCCAGGCTCCGGAGTTCGCCCACTCGATCTACCTGCGCAAGGTCGAGGCCGGTGGTGTGGAGATCAAGGCGATCACCCTGACCGAACTGGAATTCGAGGACGCCGGCGAGGCGGAGATCTTCTTCGTGCCGATCAAGCCGGGCAAGTTCCGCTTCTATGCCAAGGGCCTGGAAGGCAAGGGCATGCAAGGCCACTTCGTGGTCAAGTAAGGCATGACTGCGCTCTGGCGGATCAACCTCTGGGTCACGCTGTTCTTTGCCCTGCTGGCATTGCTCGGCACGGCTCTGTTGCTGCGCCAGGGCAGTGCCGATGTACAGCGCGAGATGCGCGCCGCCGAGGCCATGATCGAATACCTGCAGGTGGCCGCCCAGCGTGATCCGGCCAGCCTGCACGGCGGCCTGGCCGGTAACCTGCGGCATGTGCGGGTGACCCCTGTGCCGGCGGAGGGCGTTGCGCCGCCTGCTGCTGAATCCGGCTTGGAGCAGTGGCTGGCCGCTCATCTGCTGCCAGACGCAGGGCCTGCGCTGCAGTTGCAACTGGACGACGGCCAGCGGCTGCAGATCGCCCTGGACCCCGCCGATGAAATCGAAGAGGTCTGGGATTCGCTGCTGCAGCTGCTGTTGCTCAGCCTGCTGGCCTGGCTGGTCAGCCTGCTCAGCATCGCCTGGGCCGTGCGCCGCGGCCTGCGCGTACTGGACGAGCTGCTGGCGGGTTTGGCGCAGGTAAGCCAGGGACAGCTCGATGTGCGCCTGGTCGCCCACCGCATGCCCGAAGCGCGCAGCCTGGCCGGGCGCTTCAATGCCATGGCCACCACCCTGCAACAGGTGCAGGCCGACAATACCGAACTGACCCAGGCGCTGATGGCCCTGCAGGAGCAGGAACGCGCTCGGCTCGGCCAGACCCTGCACGACGACCTGGGGCAATACCTCACCGGGATTCGCGCCCAGGCCAGCCTGCTGCAGGTCGTGGCCGAACAGCCGGAGGCCGTGCGCAGCACCGCGCACAGCCTGGAAGGCCACTGCGAACACCTGCAGAACGGCTTTCGCGCCTTGATCCGCGACCTCTACCCGGTGGTGCTGGAACGCCTGGAACTGGACGCCGCCCTGCAATTGCTGACCCAAGACTGGCAGAGCGCCCAGGGCATCCGTTGCCGTCTGCTCCTGGGCGAGGCCTTGCCCGACCTGCCGTTGCCGAGCAAGGCGCACCTCTACCGTCTGATGCAGGAAGCGCTGACCAATGTGGCCCGGCATGCCCAGGCCAGCGAGGTGCGCATCCGTTTGCAGTACCAGGGCCGGCGCTTGCGCCTGCTGGTGCGCGATAACGGCCGTGGCGCGCAGATGCCGCAGCGCGCCGGTATCGGCCTGCGTTCGATCAGCGAGCGGGTGCGCAGCCTCGGTGGCGTGCTGCGTTTGCACAGCCGGCCGGGTGCCGGTTGGTTGCTGTGCCTGAGTATTCCTGTGGCGCGGGTGAGCCAATGAAAATGGCCATGTCGTCAGCTGTTGTCGAGACAACCGAACCCTGTAGGAGCGGGCTTGCCCGCGAATCGGAGCCAATGGAAAAACATCGCGGCCAGTGCCGCTTGTGTCTGCACAGATCCCTTCAGCATTGTCGGCAACACTTGATCAGGACATAGCCATGAAAATTCTTCTGGTGGACGACCACGCCGTAGTGCGCCAAGGCTATGCCAGCCTGCTGCGGGCCCTGCTGCCCGAGGTCGAGGTCAGCGAAGCCTGTGACGGCGAGCAGGCCCTGGCCCAGGTGCAGGCGCAGATTCCCAGCCTGGTGATCATGGACCTCGGCCTGCCCGGCATCAGCGGCCTGGAAACCCTGCGCCGGCTGCGTCAGCGCCTGCCGCAGATCCGTGTGCTGTTCTTCAGCATGCACGACGAACTGCCGCTGGTGCGCCAGGCCCTGGAAGCCGGAGCCCTGGGCTACCTGACCAAGACCTCATCGCCGCAGGTGCTGATCGAGGCCGTCAAACGCACCCTGGCGGGGCACGTCTACATCGAACAGGAGCTCGCCACCCACCTGGCCTGCAACCGCGGCCAGGACGGCAGCCACGACCCGCGCCTGCAGGGCATGACCCAGCGCGAGCTGGAAATCTTCGTAATGCTGGCCAAGGGCATTCCCAACCGGCGAATCGCCGAAAAACTGTGCATCAGCAGCAAGACCGTCTCCAACAACCTGACCCTGCTCAAGAGCAAACTGCAGGTCGACTCCCATGCCGAACTGGTGCACCTGGCCATCGACACCGGGGTGATCCGCGTGGGGCTGGAAAGCGCCTAAGACGGCGAGGCCGCCAGGTTGCAATGACCTGCACAGGGCCTGAAGGCAATGCCACTTGCTATCCCGTCATAACCCGTGCGGCAAAAGCACAATTCCGTATCACGCCGGCCGTTGCCTGCGGGCTCGCAGTACGCCGTTGATTCGGTGTAGATTGATGGCACTGGGCCATGGCGGGCATACGGTGTTAGACCGAATTCTCGTGTAATGGATTGATGTGGAATTCTATCTAATCACTGTTTTTCAGGAGGATACATGGCATCACTGGAGGAAGCATATAGCAATGAATATCAAGAAATTATTGATCCAGAGTTAGCCTATGATCTCTATTGGGCGGGAATAATTACTGATAAATCGAATTTTTCATGCCCCAGCGATAAGTGCAATGCAAAAGTTACATGCATAAATCTTGATCAAGAAAAGCAAGATATGCACCAGTCGCCACACTTCAGAGGGTATAAACACTCAGATGAGTGTGATGCTACATTACATCTTGATAAGAAGACAGGCATAGAAACCCCTGGGCAATCAGCTCAATCAAAATTTGTTAAGAACGATGCAATCTCTGATGTATTCAATCTTAAACGCCCCAAAAATCAGTTCGCAAAAAAAGAACCCTCAGGCATTGACCCGAACAAAGTACAGAAAAGAAGTAGCCGCAAAGGAAAAAACACAAACGGAGAAGAGTTTTATGGTGGTTCAGAGTACTACTCTGTGCGCTCCCTTGTGTCAAAGTTTATCCGATATAAGAAAGATGACTCATTATCAGAGCACAAGGTGAATATTTCAGGCGCAGATTTGGCTTACAAGTCTTTATTCAAAGGAGTCTACCAGCAACCAATTGAAGCCTTGCCAAATGAAAGCCTTGTATATTGGGGTGTGGCATTTATTGATTTCCTGAGCAACAAAGAGTGCTATAAGATTACGTTCGGTGAAACTCTTAAAAGTAAAGACACCCAGGCTCGCCCGTCATTCTTCATACCTAAAAAAATGATCGAAGAATACCCGGTAAGAAATTTGGTTATAAAGAGGCTTGAAAAAATATCAAGCCTGGATGACAAGAGAGCATTTGTTTTCATATATTCCAGGCCGTATGCATCTGGTGAAAGCTACATTAATTTTAACCTGGAGAGTCTTGACTATCTAGAGATCAGATACATGGACTTATTCGAAGACCTCAAGAAAAAAACATAACAAATGGTTCAAATCGCTCGCTACGCTCGCTGGGACGGGCTAAAGCCCGTCTCTTAACCAAACGTTAGATTCAACCCATAAGGAGCCACTACCATGAGAAATATTTTTTTAGCTGCACTGTTTGTTTTCACCATTACTGGTTGTAGCAGTACGGGAATCGTTGAATCAGTTGATAAATCCGCATCGCGTACTTTAATGGTCACCAAAGCTCAGACCTCAGATCAATCAGCTGCAGCCCTGAAATTGAATGAAGAGGAAAATAATAAAAAACTGGAAAGTAAACTTTCAGAAGTCCTTGAATATTGCAAGCCACTTTTATCAGGGTACGAAAAAGACTCTGCACAGCAAGCAAAAAATGCTTACTGGTTATCAATGAGTGGCCTAGTAGCAGGGTCAGTGGTTGCCCCCGCACTAATTGCTGCTAGCGCTTCAAATGGAGCATCTGTTGCCGCTCTTAGTGGTTGGGCTGGAGCGACAAATTTTGCTGGCCAAGCACTAAAAACATCGGGGCTGAGTGGCACCACCATCGCAAATACACGGAATGACATTATTAGTGGTTTGAAGGTTGAGATTGCGAATGCAACCGATGGAAGCAAGTCTTTTGAAGATCGGCGAAGTGCGCTAATGAGAGCAAATGCTGGGTGCGTTCTCTATGAGATTTCTGTGCCTACCATTCCTGATTCAAATTGAATATAAGGAAACTTTGAAGAAAGCCAGTTTTTACGAAATGACAGGTCTGTAGCCGCATAGTTACAGGGGTACGTTTTTAGAAGAAGGGTTTTCAGGCCATCCTTAAACGAGTTAAAAATGTTCAATTGGCGCGAAAAAGTTGCTCTTAGTCCCGGAGAGGCCCTTCGAGTTGATGGCTCGAGTCGTGAAGGGTTTATGCAAGAAATTGACGTATACAACTGCTCAATAATTGATGCAGCGGAATGGTGGTCGGTAAAGTTAGGGCTACAGATCACACCGCCGTACGGGGCTTTCGACGCACCTTATCAGTCACGCAAACCGATGCTTCTGGAAAAATCGTGGTTGATGAAAGTTGGACTGCTTGACATAGAAACGAGTTCTAATGATTTCGTCTAGAGGGAACCCAAAGCTACGCTTTGTAGCTAAAGGGGGCGGAGTGAACTATCACTGATCAAAAGTGACTCCGGCCCCTTTAGCTCAACTCTAGACAGGAAACTTATTAAAACGGATTTCTCAACCCTTATCGAAACATATGGGAAATAAATATAATGACTGGTTCAAACCGTTTGCTTCGCTCGTTGGGACGGACTAAAGCCCGCCCCTTAACCAAATTTTAGGGAAATACAGGAGGCATCGTGCTCAGCCTTACTCAAATACTTCCCGCCTCTGTAATTGCAACAGTTTTGCTGTTTGCAACAAAAGAGATTCTCGAATGGAAAAGAAAGAAGAAATCAAAGAAGTCCAGAAAAGAAGCCTATGCCCGCGTTATAGGCAAGGAAATAAAAGAAAATTACGTATCACTAGATTCATTCTTTAAACTCATAGAGTTTCTAGAAGAGCACCGCAGCTACCCCAATCTACAACTTCAATTCTTATGCTTAAAACACGGCTATGAGTCATGCGTAATCGCAACTGATAAGTCCCGCCTTGAAATGCCAATTCCAATATTTAGATCGGAATGGTATGAAAAATTTCTCATGGATCTATCTGAGCAAGAGCCTGAGATTGCTGAGAAAGTCGAGAAAGCATACGACTCACTGAACTTTCTATCTGAAAAAAGAAATATGCTTGCTTCTCTTATGGCGGGCGAGCTCAACTCTTTCTTAAGGATGTGCGCCGGCTCACTTGTTGATTTTCTACCACACGAAAGAGAAAGAATTGAAAATGAGCTAAAAGATGCTTATAAAGCACTTACTGGCAACGAGCGAGTATTTCCCTAACAATGCGTAAAATCGCTATCTTCGTTCGCTGGGACCGGCTAAAACCGGCCCTTAGATTAACCGTTAGGCAAATCACGAGACATAGACATGAAGTTTGAGTTTGGCGATCTCTATAGGTTTGTGGTATCGCTTGGTGTCGTTCTGATTTCCATCTCGATCTTGGCACCATGGCTCTTTCTTAAAGAGCCGTTCGACCTCTTTAAGACTAAGACTGAGCTGGAGGCGGTCACCGATGTCGCGAGAGGCGCCATTATCAGCCGACAACAATTGATTGATTGGATTCTCAGGTTTATTCCTTGGTTTTCTGCAGTAGGTACAGTCTGTGGTATCGGGTTTATCTATCTTGGCCTTAAGCGTTGGCACACGAATCAGATGCTTTTGGATGAGCAAACAAAAATTGAGGTCGAGCTAAAGAAGCAGTCTCTCAGAGATGCTACAAAAGACGAGATTGCAGTAGCGGCAGCCCAGGATTATGAGGCGATGGTGGCTCAAGAAACACCTCGTGAAGACTATCGTTTTAACTCTTTCCAAACGGGCTATATCCAGCTGGAAAGTCACGTCGCCAAGCGGCTCTCGATGGTCTTTGGCATGAAGTACGAAGTCGAGTGCAACAAGATGGTGGGTGGGGTTGAAATAGATATTTTGTTGCGGGGCAAGGCACTGTTCACCAAAGACGTGATTATTGAATTGAAGTCAATTCGGAAAGGCTTCAATTACGGCTGGTTGCGAGAATCCTTTCTAAAGAACCTGTATGCGAGGAACATATACTCCCAAATTACCAACCGGACGCCGAATACTCTACTGTTGATTATCACCGACTTTGATGGGGAGACGCCTCACAAATACCCCACAATGCTAGCTAAGCTCTCAGAAGATACGCAGGGGCGAAAGGGAAAAAACCGCGTTATTATGATGCCAAAGCAAGAGTTCAACACCCTTTCAAATGAAGCTCTGCAGGAGCGGCTCGGAATATATGCCTAACACCCACTCTGAAGCGGGCTGATTACCCTTCCGCTGCGCTTCAGGGCAACCCGCCGCTCAAGTGGAACATTATGCATCACCAATAAGTTAGGTCGTATCAGATGAATGAGATGTTCGAAAAAAATGAAGTCAGAAACCCCATAAATGGATTCATTTATTCATTGCCATTGGAAAAGTGTGGCGATGAGAAGCTTGATTGGCTCATTAAGAATATAACTGCAAATTTCTACAAGCTTTACAGTTGCTCTACAAACATTGCTCAAGTTCAGAAGGATTACTTATCAGCAGAAGCCCCAAGAGGAACGCTGAATATTCAGATGTTCAGCACCAACTCCGTTGAGTATTTTTTTATAAAGCTTGGTTCAATTTTTGAACTTTGCTATCAGGTCTTTGACACTCTCTGTGAACCTCAGAAAGGGAAAAATAAAGATAAGCATAAATTCCTAAAGGAAGAGTTCAACAAATACAACAAAGATCATGATGAGGATCTTAATATTAAATGGTATAGCTCTGTGAACGAGGTTAGAAACAGAGTAGTTCACGGCGGATATAGTATAAAGACATTTACAGAGAATGGTCGAATCCTCTTTCAGGCCTACGACTTAAATCTAGATGAGAAGCTAAATGAAAACTATGGGTTTTTTAAAAGAAACAGTAATCTTATATATGTTGATTTTTATACAAATTTCTATACCGCAGTAGTTCATCGATATATTGAGCACTTCTTTATCTTTATTCTATACAAATTAAATGTATCACTTGCACAAGATGATGAGCTTAGCCCCATGGATCTTATGCGAAAAAATTCATCCCGCTCTTGGCTTATCGGTGATGAGGAATTATTTTCTTCAATTGCAGAAGAAATGAATTCATATAATGCATAGCGAGCGCCAGCAACATCGCCCTTCGGGCTGGATGCGCTGCGCGGGAATAAAGGATAGACCACGATTAATTTTAGTTTTGCTTGATTCGTCTGGCCAAAGCCGTGGTCGGTCCCCTAATACTTTCTCCGAGCCCTTTAGCTATGAGCTCTGACTCGGGTAAAGCGACATCTTTATCGCTGAGGCAAAAAGAGTCGCCACTTTTCTCAAGCCGGTTATGGCTGCGTTAGACATAAGAGATCAAAAATAGCGTGGATAACTTGACAATCCGTCTGCACTGGCGGGGTCCATATCAGTTGGAAGAGGTATGTGAATCTAATAGCGGAAATGGACTTTACCTCCTCACAGGCAAGCGCAGGTATGAGCGAAACGAGCAGATTCAATATTGTGGTATCACCGAAGGGCTCTACAGAAACCGCCTGAAACAGCACCACAAGATCTTTGATATTACGCGAGAGCTTGGTGTTTGGTTAGGCGAGGTGGTATATCCCCAAGAGCATACTCGTACCCACCTTGAAATGGCTGAGTCAATAATCGTCTATTTCTGGCAACCAAATCTGAATGAGCGCAAAAGAATTTATCCGCCTCGTCCAACCGCGCTTATGTCTCACTGGTTTAAAAAGGACGGATCACCGAGATATAATCAGATGTCTATTTATGCCAATCTTCATGATGTACTGTGCTGGGACGGGGAGTTATGGAGATCTGGGAATCTCAAGGTATGGCCCGACTAACCACGCTGGAATAGCCTAACCCGGATTTCTCATGACCAGATATACAAAAACGGCTGAAAGCTGGCGACGACGAAACTGAGTGAAAGGGGTAATAGGGGGGCGGTAAGGGTAATAGGGGACAGACCACGATTAATTTTAGCTTTGCTTGACTCGTCTGGCCAAAACCGTGGTCTGTCCCCTAATATTCTAATATTAGTCGGGCGGTCAAAGCGCTGGAATCGCGCAGCACGCAGTAGAAGGGCGCGCCGATACGGGACTGACGATGTCAATTGTAAGGCCTGACCCCCTATCTTTTTTTAACCAAGCATTATGTGACTCCTACGATAGTGAGTGGTGGTATTAAATGAATATTATTGTATTGCCAAGAGGCGTAAGGACGCCACGATCAGGAATTAATACGGCCTATCTAAGTGTTGATTATTGGGATGATTACTCGTTTGTAACCATGTTTTATTTGGAGTTACATGACCAGGGCGGTGTTTTGCATGATCTCGGTAATGTGAAGATTGGATTTAAAGGTCAAACAACAGAGAAATCAACTTACTCACTATTGGGTGATAAATTTCAGCAGTTACCTGACGGTTATTTCTCTGTGGGGCAGGACGTAGATTACTATCAGAAACTCTCTAAGTTGCCAGAGTCAGTGAGGTTTCTTTTACTCGGGGCGTTGAAGGACATCGTTCATGCTCCTGAACTGATTGAGTTCGCTCAGGAAGAAGATGTTTTCAGAACATCATTGCTGAGGGGGGTTAGCTTATCTGTCATTAAAGGTCAGTTTTCTCGGGTACTGGCTGGCCATCCACCTATGACAAATTTTGAGTTTAAGTTTGTTAGGCCCGAGGCAGTGAAAATGCCTGGCATTGAATTGAAGTTTAAGGTGGAGGTTGAATCTAAGCCGAGTACTAATATTCACGTGATAATCGGGCGGAATGGGGTTGGGAAGACAACACTCCTCAATGGAATGATCGAGGCCATTACTAGCAAAGGACAGTCAGAAGCCAAATTTCACGATGTTGAGGGCTGGCGAGATAGTCCAATTGATACGGACTATTTTAGTAGTTTAGTTTCTGTCTCATTTAGTGCTTTTGACTTTTTTGAACCACCGCTGGAGCAATCCAATCCTTCGTTGGGTACATGTTACTTCTATATAGGGCTGAAGAAGGGTGGTGGTGCTCTCAAGGGGCTTAACGATATACATCAGGACTTTATTCAGGCTCTTA
>CAZOEC010000018.1:0-47886 GCA_964578635.1 uncultured Pseudomonas sp. | reverse complement strand
CCACCATCAGCAGCAGGGCGGCGAGGGCGGCCATCGGCAGGTAGCTGAACAGCGGTGCGAGAAACAGGATGGCGACCAGTACCACGGCCGAATGGATAATCGCCGCCAGCGGCGAAAAGGCTCCGGCGCGCACGTTGGCGGCGCTGCGGGCAATTGCCGCGGTGGCGGTGATGCCGCCGAAAAAGGGCGCGAGCAGATTGCCCAGGCCCTGGCCGATCAGCTCGCCATTGGGGTCGTGCTTGCTGCCGGTCATGCCGTCGGCGACCACCGCGCACAGCAGCGATTCGATGGCCCCGAGCATGGCGATGGCGAAGGCCGGGGCGAGCAGCTGGCGGAACAGTTCGAAGCTGATTGCCAGCGGTTGTCCGTCGGGGCCGGGTAGCAGCCAGGGCCAGGTAAAGCTCGGCAGAAAAGGCGGAATCCCCGGGTACTCGACATCCTCCAGGCTGTAGCTGAAACGCTCGCCGATGGTTGCCACGGGTATCTGCAGACTTTCCAGCAGCAGGCCGAGCAGGGCACCTACCGCCAGGGCCACCAGATGCCCCGGCACCCTGGGCACCCAGCGCGGCCAGATCAGCAGCACCGCCAGGCACACCAGGGCCACCAGGCTGTCGCCCAGTTGCAGGCTGGGCAGGGCCAGCCACAGTCCCTGCAGCTGTTCGATATAGTTGCTCGGCTGGCCGGCCAGGCTCAGGCCGAGCAGGTCCTTGAACTGCAGGGTGGCGATCACGATGCCGATCCCGGCGGTAAAGCCCAGGGTCACCGGGTAGGGGATAAATTCGATCAGGCGGCCGGCGCGCATCAGGCCCAAGGCAATCAGAATCAGCCCGGCCATCAGGGTGCATAGCAGCAGGCCGCCGAGGCCGAATTGCTGGGTGATCGGCAGCAGGATCACTACAAAGGCCGCGGTCGGGCCGCTGACATTGAAGCGCGAACCGCCAAACAGGGCGATCAGGCTGCCGGCCACCAGCACCGTGTACAGCCCGTATTGCGGCGGCACGCCCACGGCAATCGCCAGGGCCATGGCCAGGGGAATGGCAATAATACCGACGGTGAGGCCGGCACCGAGGTCGCCGCGCAGGGCGCGCCAGGAGTAACCGGCACGCAGGGTTTGACGCCAGGCAGCGAACAGCGGCGGTAAGGGCAGCGACATGATGGCTCCGCGGTGAATACGGGAAGTATAGGGGCTGCTGCGGCGGCTCAGGGGTGACCTAAGTCGGCTATTCCGAGCCCCGTGGCCATGCTAAAAAGTTCGGCTGGCTGGCGATGCGTTGAGCCCTGGCCTACACCGGGGGTAAACTGCCGGCCCCCGAGGCCCGGTATGCTGGAGTTGATGATGCGCAAAGACAAGAAACAGGTGATTGGCGAAGAGATTGGTGACGAGCCGATCAAGCTGTTCCTCGCCGTGGAGCCGGCCGATGCCACGCCGCCGTCGCTGCACAAACTGGTCAAGGCCTACCGCGGCCTGCGTATCGACGACTTCGAGCGCTTTGTCGGCTTCTTCGTCGCCGCCGGCTACGACCTGAACGCCAAGGATGCCCGGGGTAATGACTTTATCGCCCTGATCCAGGACCAGCGTTTTGCCGAACCCTATATAGAAGTGATCAAGGCTGCCCGCGGCTGATCCCCCTCCGCCAGGCCGCCCTTCTGGCCTGGCTTGCGCATTTTGCCCTGTGCAGCGCGCTGCTTCCCAGCTATCGCGGGCATGGAACTAGGCGTCCCCCCCCCCGCTCCTACAGGTGTTAGGTGTATTCATACCTCCGGTGTAGGAGCGGGCCATGCCCGCGAAATCGTATGGTCGCCAAATTACCCGCTCAACTTCTTGCTACTAATCACGCAAATCAATAGTGCTGGGCGTGCGAGACGACCGGTCATATTCTGCTCGGCATGAACTCAAGCATCCGACTCGACAAGCGTGACCTGATCCTCGCCAAAGGCGCCGAGGTGATGACCCGACGGGGTTATCACGGTGCCGGCGTGCAGGAAATCGTGCAGGCGGCGGGGGTGCCCAAGGGCTCCTTCTACCACTACTTCGCCAGCAAGGAAGACTTTGCCCTGCAGGCCCTGCAGCAGGTTTACCAACCGCGCCTGGCGCGTTATGCCGAAGCCCTGAGCAATCCGGCGCTGAGCCCACGCGAGCGCATCCTCGGTTATTACGCCGAACTGGTGGAGCACTTCTCCCGCCAGGAACGCCTGGAATACCACTGTTTTATCGGCAGCCTGAGCTTCGAGATGGCCGAGCTGTCGCCGACCCTGGGCGCGCAGGTCGATACGATCCTGCAGCGCTCGGCGGACATCCTGCAGAGTTGCCTGGAACAGGCCCATGCGGCCGGTGAACTACCGGCCGACGAGGATTGCCGCAACCTGGCGAGCTTTATTGCCAATGCCTGGCAGGGCGCTCTGACCCGGCTCAAGGTGTCGAGCAACACCCGGGTGCTGGAAGACTTTATCCAACGTCTGCAACTGCTGTTGCAGGCCTGACATTTAACCTTCGACTAACCATGACCGGTCGCCAGGCCGGCTAGAGGAATGATGATGACCGATCCCGTTAAAGCGCTGTTCCAACCCTTTACCCTGGGCAACCTGGAGCTGCCGACCCGTGTGGTCATGGCCCCGATGACCCGTTCCTTCTCTCCGGGTGGCGTACCCAACAGCAAGGTCATCGAGTACTACCGTCGCCGCGCTGCTGGCGGTGTGGGCCTGATCGTCACCGAAGGCACCACGGTTGGCCACAAGGCCGCCAACGGTTATCCGAACGTGCCGCGTTTCTACGGTGAGGATGCCCTGGCTGGCTGGAAGAAAGTGGTCGATGCAGTGCACGCCGAAGGCGGCAAGATCGTTCCGCAGCTGTGGCACGTGGGCAATGTGCGCAAGCTGGGCACCGAACCCGACGCCAGCGTCCCAGGCTATGGCCCGAGCGAGAAGGTCAAAGAGGGCAATGTGCTTGTGCACGGCATGACCCAGGACGACATCAAGGAAGTGATCGCCGCCTTCGCCCAGGCCGCCAAGGATGCCAAAGCCATCGGCATGGACGGTGTGGAAATCCACGGTGCCCACGGCTATCTGGTCGACCAGTTCTTCTGGGCCGGCAGCAACCAGCGCAGCGACGAATACGGCGGTGACCTGGCGCAGCGCTCGCGTTTTGCCATCGAGCTGATCCAGGCCGTACGCGCCGCGGTGGGCCCGGAGTTTCCGATCATCTTCCGTTTCTCGCAGTGGAAGCAGCAGGACTACAGCGCCCGTCTGGTGGAGACCCCGGAAGCCCTGGAAGCCTTCCTCAAGCCGCTGGCTGACGCTGGCGTGGATATCTTCCACTGCTCGACCCGGCGTTTCTGGGAGCCGGAATTTGACGGTTCCGAGCTGAACCTGGCGGGTTGGACGCGCAAGCTGACTGGCAAGCCAACCATCACCGTCGGCAGCGTCGGCCTGGATGGCGAGTTCCTCCAGTTTATGGTCAACACCGACAAGGTGGCTCAGCCGGCCAGTCTGGAAAACCTGCTGGAGCGCCTGAACAAGCAGGAGTTCGACCTGGTTGCCGTCGGCCGCGCGCTGCTGGTCGACCCGGATTGGGCAGTAAAAGTACGCGATGGCCGCGAGCAGGACATTCTGCCGTTTAGTCGTGATGCTCTGACCAGCCTGGTCTGATTTACCGTTTTATCGTACGCGCCGCAAAACGGCGCGTTACCTCTCAAGCCCCGGCACATCGGGGCTTTTTTTCGTCTGCACAATTGTCGCGGCTGGGTGGCGTAACGGCTGGGGGCGTTTTCCGAGGGCCGTCGGCTAAGGCTGCTTATATGCAAACGAAGTAAAAAGTTCCCGTGTCATCAAATATTTATATATCAGCAACTGCGCTGAAATATCCCGTCGCCAAGATTCCCTCCAGCACGAACGAGCCCCAGCGCTCGGGTGTTTTCAACACTAAAAGTTTATTAGAGGAATCTTCGATGATCCGTAAGCACAGCTTTCGTGGAGTAATGGCCGGCTTCGCAACCAGCGCTCTGGCTCTGGCCGTTTCCGCCCAGGCTTTCGCCGGCACCGTTACCACCGACGGTACCGATCTCGTGATCAAGACCAAGGGCGGCCTGGAAGTGGCCACCACCGATAAAGAATTCAGCTTCAAACTGGGCGGCAAGCTGCAGTGGGATGCTACCAACTTCGACGGCCTGATGGCTGCTCGCCAGAACGAACCGTTCGACGACACCTTCAATACTTACATCCGTCGCGGTGAAATCGGTTTGGAAGGTGTGGCCTACAAGGATTGGGGCTGGGGCGTGCGCCTGTCCTATGACGGCTTCGCAGACGGTACCGATGTCGATCGTGCCTATATCACCTATACCGGCCTGGAAGTTGTCGATGTGACCATTGGCCGCTTCGGTGTTGACTACGGTCTGGAAGGCACCACCAGCTCGTCGTGGATCACCGCCATCGAACGCCCATTTATGTATGACTTTCTCCACGGTGATGAAGACACCCAGTTTGGTGTGAACGTCAAACACTCCGGCGACAACTACGGCCTCATGGCCCAGGTTGCGACCTACGATGAAAGCGACAACAACAACAACTACGAGACCGATGGCAACGACGAGCTGTTCGGTTACACCCTGCGCGCTCACTGGGCTCCGTATCTGAATGGTACTGACGTTGTCCACCTGGCTGCCAACTACCACGACAGCAGCTCGGACGATGACCGTGCCCGCGCTCGTACCCGTATGGGCATTCGCAGCGATGACGATATGCGTCTGACTTTCGCTGATGTGGATGTGGCAGACAAAGACAGCGAGTGGCTGCTGGAGTCGGGTGTTCAGTTCGGTGGCCTTCGTGCTCAGGCTGAATACTTCCAGCGCAGCATCTCTGGTGAAACAGATCTCGGTGCTGATTCCGATGCGGATCTCAGCGGCTACACCGCGCAGGTTTCCTACATGTTCGGCGCAGCTCGTGGTTACAAAGGCAGCGATGGCAAGTGGGACAAGCCGACTGATATGAAAGGCACCTGGGAAGTCTTCGCTCGTTATGAGAGCACCGAAGTTGACTCCGACTCGAACGCCATTCCAGGCAACCTGGGTCTGACTGGCATCGTGGCCGCTGATACCAGCGATGAGTTCGAAGCCAGTGCCATGGTTGTTGGTGTCAACTACTTCGCCACTCCTGCTGTACGCATGAGCCTGAACTACGTTGACTACGAAGTAGACAACGTCAATACCACTGCTGTTGCTGGTGGCGACAACAAGAATGTTGACGACGGCCAGGCCATCATCGGTCGCCTGCAGTACGTGTTCTAAGCAAGACTGCTCAATCGCTGCTCCTACTTGAGCCCCGCCTTGTGCGGGGCTTTTTTTCGTCGCGATTTATCTGCAGCTTGGCCCGTTAGAGAGGCTGCTAGCGGGCAAGACGCTGCCCATGCTATAGGCTGTCTGACGCTATAGTGCAGCCTTGCCCGACGAGTCGAGTTGCCGATGTTGCCAACCCACCTGAATTCCATCCATGAAATTGCCGTCAGCCAGTGGGATGGCCTGCTGACCGAGGCGCAACCTTTCTTGCGCCACGCTTTTCTCTCGGCGCTGGAGGACAGTGGCAGCGTCGGCGGGCGCAGTGGCTGGCAGCCCGCTCATGCGGCGCTGCCGGGTGAGCAGGGTCAACTGCTGGCCGCCATGCCGGCCTATGTGAAAAGCCACTCCTATGGCGAGTACGTGTTCGACCATGGCTGGGCCGATGCCTGCCACCGTGCCGGTATCGACTATTACCCCAAACTGCTCGGGGCCATTCCCTTCTCGCCGGTTAGCGGACGGCGTTTGCTCGGCGAGCCGCTGGCCGCCGGGCAGTTGCTCGATAAACTGAGCGCCAGCCTGGAACAGCAGGGCCTGTCGAGCCTGCATATCAACTTCACCAGCCCGGCCGACGATGCCCTGCTGCAGGGCCGCGACGGCTGGTTGCAGCGCCTCGGCTGCCAATACCACTGGCACAACCGCGGCTACCGGGATTTCCAGGATTTCCTCGACACCCTCAGTTCGCGCAAGCGCAAACAGCTGCGCAAGGAGCGCGAGCAGGTGGCGGGGCAGGGCATCGAGTTCGACTGGCGTGAAGGCCATCAGCTTAGCGAGCTGGAGTGGGATTTCGTCTACCTGTGCTACGCCAATACCTACCGCGTGCGCGGCCAGTCGCCGTACCTGACGCGCGCCTTCTTCAGTCTGCTGGCCGAGCGCATGCCGGAGATGATCCGCGTGGTGCTGGCGCATCAGGCCGGCAGACCAGTGGCTATGGCCTTTAGCCTGGTCGGCGGCGACAGCCTCTACGGACGCTACTGGGGTTGCCTGGCCGAGTTCGACCGGCTGCATTTCGAGACCTGTTTCTACCAGGGCATGGATTATGCGATTGCCCAGGGGCTGCAGCGTTTCGACGCCGGTGCCCAGGGCGAGCACAAGCTGATCCGCGGCTTCGAACCGGTGATCACTCACTCCTGGCATTACCTCTGCCACCCCGGCCTGCGCGCGGCGGTAGCGGATTTTCTCCAGGACGAGCGCCAGGGCGTGCAGGGCTATGCCGAGGGTGCGCGCGGGTTGCTGCCGTATCGGCAGGGTTGAGTTTTATCGCGGGCCATGCCCGCGATCTGCGTTTTACTCCACCCCAACAAACCCCCCGGTCTGGTGCTGCCAGAGCCGCGCGTAGAGGCCGCCTCGTTCGACCAGCTCACTGTGGCTGCCGGTTTCGACGATGCGGCCCTGGTCGATCACCACCAGGCGGTCCATGCGGGCGATGGTCGACAGGCGGTGGGCGATGGCGATCACGGTTTTGCCTTGCATCAGGGTATCCAGGCTTTCCTGGATGGCCGCTTCGATTTCCGAGTCCAGCGCCGAGGTGGCTTCGTCGAGCACCAGGATGGGTGCGTCCTTGAGCAGCACGCGGGCGATGGCGATGCGTTGGCGCTGGCCGCCGGAGAGTTTCACTCCGCGTTCGCCGACCTGGGCATCGAAGCCGCGGCCGCCCTGGCCGTCGTCGAGGCGCGGGATAAAGCTGTCGGCGCGGGCCTTGCGCACGGCCTCAAGCAATTCATCCTCGCTGGCATCGGGCTTGCCGTAGAGCAGGTTGTCGCGGATCGAGCGGTGCAGCAGCGAGGTGTCCTGGGTGACCATGCCGATCTGTGCGCGTAGGCTTTCCTGGGCCACTTCGGCAATGTTCTGGCCGTCGATCAGGATGCGCCCGCTCTCCAGGTCGTAGAGGCGCAGCAGCAGGTTGACCAGGGTCGATTTGCCCGCGCCGGAAGGGCCGACCAGGCCGATCTTCTCGCCGGGGGCCACCCTCAGGCTGAGGCCGGCGATTACCCCGTGGCTGTTGCCGTAATGAAAGTGGATATCGTCGAACTGCACCGCGCCGCGGCTGACCTGCAGCGGCTTGGCCTGTTCCTGGTCGAGCACCTGGCGCGGCTGGACGATGGTTTTCATGCCGTCCTGCACGGTGCCGACGTTCTCGAAGATGCCGTTGACCACCCACATGATCCATTCGGCCATGCCGTTGATGCGGATCACCAGGCCCAGCGCCAGGGCGATGGCACCGGTGCTGATCAGCCCCTGGCTCCACAGCCACAGGGCCAGCGCTCCGGTGCCGACGATCAGCATGCCGTTGAGGCAGGTCACCAGAAAATCCAGGGTGGTGATGATGCGCGACTGCAGGCGCACCTTGCCGAGCAGTTCCTGGATCGCGTCGCGGGTGTAGTGCTCCTCGACCTGGGTATGGGCGAACAGTTTGAGGGTGGCGATATTGCTGTAGCCGTCGACCACCCGGCCCATGACTTTCGAGCGCGCGGCCGAGGCTTGCGCGGAGCGCTCCTTGATCCGCGGCACGAAGTACCAGAGCGCCGCGCAGTAGCCGATGATCCACAGCAGCAGCGGGGCAATCAGGCGCAGGTCGGCGGCGGCAAACAGGTACAGCGCGCTGGCGGCATACACCGCCACGTGCCAGAGGGCGTCGACCACCTGCATCGCCGAGTCGCGCAGCGAAGGGCCGGTTTGCATGATGCGTTGGGCGATGCGCCCGGCGAAGTCGTTCTGGAAGAAGCCCAGGCTCTGCTTGAGTACATAGCGATGGTTCTGCCAGCGGATCAGGTTGGTCAGGCCGGGGTTGATGGTCTGGTGGGTCAGCAGGTTGTGCAGGCCGAACACCAGCGGGCGGATGACCAGGGCCACCAGCAGCATCCACAACAGGGTGCCCTGGTGTTGCTGGAAGAACTCGCCACTGGGGGTGGTCTGGGTCATGTCGATCAGCTGGCCGAGGAAGCTGAACAGCGCCACTTCGATCAGGGCGGCGACGAAGCCGACCACCAGCACGGCGATCATCAGCGGCCAGACCTGGCGCAGGTAGTGGGCATAGAAGGCCAGCATGCCGGCCGGCGGTTCGACGTCGGGGCTGGGTTTGAAGACGTCGATCAGGTGTTCGAAGCGGCGAAACAACATGTCAGGCATCCTGCCCAGGTCGGGGAATAGCGCCTGATTCTAGCGAGTTTGCCGGGGTGGGTGTTGCGCGGATGAAGGGCTTGAGCGCGCAGTGTGGGCATCTGCAGCATGCCCACACTGCGGGGTGGATCAGAGGCGCTTGGCTTCGAGGATCAGTACCGGTTCGCGGGGCACGTTCTGGTGGCCGCCGCGGTTGGCGGTCGGCACCTGGGCGATCTTGTCGACCACATCCATGCCCTTCACCACCTTGCCGAATACCGCGTAACCGAAGTCGCGCGAGCCGTGGTCGAGGAAGGCGTTGTCCTGGTGGTTGATAAAGAACTGGCTGGTGGCCGAGTCGCGCACCTGGGTGCGGGCCATGGCCAGGGTGCCGCGTACGTTGTGCAGGCCGTTGTCGGCTTCATTCTTGATCGAGGGCTGGGTGTCTTTCTGCTGCATCTGCGCATCGAAACCGCCGCCCTGCACCATAAAGCCCGGGATCACCCGGTGGAACTGGGTGCCGGCGTAATAGCCGCTGTCCACGTAGCCGAGGAAATTGGCGGTGCTGATTGGAGCCTTGGTGGCTTCCAGTTCGATTTCGATTTCGCCCAGGCTGGTGGTCAGCAGCACTTTCGGGTTATCCGCGGCCAGCAGGCTGGTGGCGAACAATAGGGAGCAGGCGGCGAGGGTGAGGGTTTTCAACATGCGTATGGGTCCTTATTGGGCAGTGGGGGCAGCCTGCTCGACTTCGCGGAGGAAGGCCAGCAGATTGCTGTTGAAGCGTTCGGGTTGGTCCAGCGGGGTGGCGTGGCGCGAGTCTTCGATCACCAGCAGACGGGCATTGGCCATTTCATCGACATAGGCCTGCTTCTGCGCTACCGGGGTGTAATCGCGGTCGGCGGTGATCACCAGGGTAGGACAGGTGATGGCTGCCAGTTGTTCGCGTACGCCCCAGCCGATAATCGCATCGAGGCTGGCGAGGTAGGCGCGCTTGTCGTTCTGCGGCCAACGCTCCTCGATCTTGCGCCGCAGATCGCCCTGCTCGGGCTTGGGAAACAGCAGCCGGCCCAGGCCCTTGGCGATGGTGTCGAGGCTGAGCAGGCGCGACAGGGTCCAGCGCTTGGCGATTTCCAGGTAGTCGCGCGGGCTTTTCGCTTTCACTTCCGGGCCGCTGTTGACGATGCACAGGCTTTTCAGCAGGTCGGGGCGTTCCACGCCGAGCTGGAAGCCGATCATCCCGCCCATGGAAATACCCACCAGGTGCACCGGGCCGTAGTTCAGGTGTTCGATCAGGGCGATGGCGTCTTCGGCAAAACCGGCGATGCTGTAAGGCTCGCGCGGTTTGTCGGAACGGCCATGGCCGCGTACATCGAGGGCGATCACCCGATAGTGGGCCGCCAGGTCGGGGATCTGGTACTCCCAGTCGCGGGTGCTCGAACCCAGGCCGTGAACCAGCAGCACGGGCGCGCCGTGGCCGTATTCTTCGTAGTGCAACTGACAGCCATCGTGATTGAAATAGGACATCTAGCGGACTCCTTATCAGGCCGAGGGCAGGGGGGCGGCAAAGGCTGCATTCAACGGCGCGGCATCGAAGCGGCGGATCAAATCGACCAGGATCTGGGTCGCGGGGCCCAGGGGTTTGTCTTTGTTCGAATAAAGATAGAAGACCGGGTTGCGGCTGCCACCCTGATCCAGGGGCAGGGGTTTGAGCAACCCGTCCTTGAGCTCCCGTTCGATCAGGTGGCGCGGCAGCCAGGCGAAGCCCAGGCCGTTGCCGACGAAGGTCGCCGCGGTGGCCAGGCTGCCGACCGTCCAGCGCTGTTCCGCGCCGAGCCAGCCGACATCCCGCTGTTGCAGGCGGCCGGAGTCGCGGATCACCACCTGCATCTGGGTTTCCAGGTCCTGGAAGGTCAGTTCGCGTTGCAGGCGATGCAGGGCATGGTCGGGGTGGGCGACGGCGATAAACTCGACCGAACTCATCTCGGTGCCGAGAAACCCGGGGAGGCTCAGGGCGCTGATGGCCAGGTCGGCGGTGCCTTCCCTGAGCACCTCCTCGACGCCGGACAGCACCTCCTCGCGCAGGCGCACCCGGCAGCCGCGGCTTTGCGGCATAAAGGCGGTCAGTGCGCGGACCAGGCGGGCGTTGGGGTAGGCGGCATCGACCACCAGGCGCACCTCCGCCTCCCAGCCCTGTTCCATATGGTGGGCCAGGTCTTCCAGCTGGCTGGCCTGCTTGACCAGTTGCCGCGAACGGCGCAGCAGCACGTCGCCGGCCTCGGTGAGCACCGCCTTGCGCCCGTCGATACGCAGCAGCGGCACGCCGAGCTGCTCCTGCATGCGCGCCACCGTATAGCTGACCGAGGATTGCGAGCGGTGCAGCACTTCGGCCGCCTGGGCGAAGCCGCCCTGGTCCACCACCGCCTGCAGGGTGCGCCATTGATCGAGGGTCACGCGTGGGGCTTTCATCGATTTATCCTGTCCACTAAGGTGCAAATGCCGGCTCAATCAACCTAAACTGGCCGTCTTTCGCTGGAGACTGCCCGCATGAAAAAATTCTGTTGCGCCTTGCTCGCCTGTTTGCCGCTGAGCGTTTTTGCCTACCCGATCGAGCTGGAAAAACAGTTCAACGGTGCCGAAGTCTCGGCCTCCACCCAGGAAATCGACCACAACATGGGAGCCCTGATGCTGCACAACTATGGCAGCAGCGCCGCCCAGTGCACGGCGCTGTTCCGCAATGGCCCGGAAGCCCCGCGCACCCGCAAGGTCAGCCTGGCAGCAGGGGAAAGCAGCAATGTCACGGTCAAGTTCACCCGCAGCATTATTCGCCTGCGCATCCAGCTGACCTGCGGCCTGCAATAACCTGCCGGGGTTTTCCCGAGCCTAATCCCGGGGGTGGTATAAATCAACTTTATCGATAGCTTGGCGCAGGTATTTGCGCTTTTTTATCGGTTTGTGCCTCTCTACTCTGTGCCCATCGACGTTCATCACCCCCTACGGGATGGAGCACCCAACATGTCAAAGCTTCTGGTAATCGAAAGCAGCGCCCGCCAACAGGGTTCGGTATCGCGCCAGCTCACCGCGCAATTTATTGCCAACTGGCAGGCCGCCAACCCGAACGATCAGATCAAGGTACGCGACCTGGCCATCGATCAGGTGCCCCACCTGGATGCCAACCTGCTGGGCGGCTGGATGACCCCGGCCGCGCAGCAGAGCACCGCCGAACAAGCGGCGCTGGCCCTGTCCAATAGCCTTACCGACGAACTGCTGGCCGCCGATGTGCTGGTGCTGGCCGCGCCCATGTACAACTTCACCATTCCCAGCACCCTCAAGGCCTGGCTCGATCATGTGCTGCGCGCCGGGGTGACCTTCAAGTACACGGAAAACGGCCCGCAAGGTCTGCTCAGCGGCAAGCGTGCCTTTGTCCTGACCGCCCGCGGCGGTATCTATGCCGGCAGTGCGATGGACCATCAGGAACCCTACCTGCGTCAGGCGCTGGCCTTTATCGGCATTCATGATGTCAGCTTTATCCATGCCGAAGGCCTCAACCTGGGCGGCGAGTTTATGGAAAAGGGCCTGAGCGAAGCCAAGGGGCAAATCGCCCAGGTCATCTGATCTCAGCGCTTATCGACTCTCCTGGCATCCGCAGCTCCCGGATGCCGTTCCCCGACCCGTTGCGCAAGCAGCGGGTCGGTTTTTTTATCTGCCGTTGCCATGGTGGGTGGTGATTGTCCGGTGCGTCGCGACAGGCTAAGGTCGCCGCCTTGCAGAGAGGTGGCTATGCGTTATCTGGTTATCGTGACCCTGTTGTGGGCCTTTTCCTTCAGCCTGATTGGCGAATACCTGGCCGGCCAGGTCGACAGCTATTTTGCCGTGCTGACCCGTATCGTTATCGCCGGTCTAGTGTTTTTGCCCTTGACCCGCTGGCGCGGTGTGGCCCCCGGGTTTATGCGCGGCATGCTGGTGATCGGGGCGCTGCAGTTCGGCGTGACCTATGTCTGCCTGTACCTGAGTTTCAGCGTGCTGACGGTGCCCGAGGTGCTGCTGTTCACCATTCTCACGCCGCTGCACGTGACTCTGATCGAAGACGCCTTCAACCGCCGCTTCAATCCCTGGGCTCTGCTCGCCGCCCTGGTGGCGGTGTCTGGCGCGGCGGTGATTCGCTATGACCAGATCAGCGCCGACTTCTATTACGGCTTCTTTCTGCTGCAGATCGCCAATGCCACCTTCGCCGCCGGCCAGGTGTTCTACAAGCACCTGCTGGCGCGGTATCCATCGAGCATGCCGGAGTACCGGCGTTTCGGTTATTTCTACCTGGGTGCCCTGGCCGTGGCGCTGCCGGCCTTTCTCGTATTCGGCAACGCCGCCCGCTTACCCGCCAACGCCACCCAGTGGAGCGTATTGCTCTGGCTCGGCCTGATCGCCTCCGGTCTTGGTCTTTACTGGTGGAACAAGGGCGCGAGCCTGGTCGATGGCGGTACCCTGGCGGTGATGAATAACGCCCTGGTACCGGCGGGGTTGCTGGTCAACCTGCTGTTGTGGAACCGCGAGGCCGACCTGCTGCGCCTGGGCGTGGGCGGGCTGGTGATTGCGGGTTCCCTGTTGCTGACGCGGGTGGCCATGGCGCGCCGGCCTGTGCTCGCAGGCCGTTGAAAAATGTAGGCGAGGCCGGCAAGACAAGGCAAAAACAGGCGAGGAAGCGGAGTTTACGTGTTGTAAATGAGCATTCCGAGCCTGTTTTTAACGCAGTATTGCCAACGCAGGTAATTTTTCAACGACCTGCTTGAGGTGAGGCGATGAATCTATCCGGTAAGGGCGTGGCACTTTCAGTCGGGGCCTCGGTGCTGTTCGCCATGATCCCCGGCTATGTGCAGCAGCTGGCTCCTCTGGATGGCCTGCAGGTATTCGCCCAACGGGTGCTCTGGTCGATCCCCGCGGTGTTGCTGCTGGTCGCCCTGTCGCGGCAGTGGGCCGTGTTGGGCCGGGCCTTTGTGCGCTTGCGTCACGAGCCCCTGCTGCTGGCTGCGCTGCCGCTGGCCGCCGGGCTGATGGCCATTCAGTGGGCGCTGTTCGTCTGGGCCCCGCTGGCCGGGCGGATGCTCGAGGTGTCGCTGGGGTATTTCCTCCTGCCGCTGGCCATGGTGCTGACCGGTCGGGTGTTCTATGGCGAGCGGCTGCGGCCCTTGCAGCGCCTGGCGGTGATCTGTGCGCTGCTCGGGGTGGCCCACGAACTCTGGCTGACCCAGGCGTTTTCCTGGATCGTGCTGGTCACGGTGCTCGGTTATCCGCCCTATTTTATGCTGCGCCGCTGGATGCGCCTGGATGCCCTGTCCGGCTTCGTTCTGGAAATGCTGATGATGGCACCGGTGGCGATCTGGATGATCGTCGCCTGGGGGCCGCCGCAGGTGTTTGTCCTGGCTCCACAGCTGTGGTGGCTGTTGCCGGGGCTGGGCCTGCTCAGCGCCCTGGCGTTTGCCGCGATGATGGCTGCCAGTCGCCTGTTGCCGATGGGGCTGTTCGGCATTCTCAGTTATGTCGAGCCGGTATTGCTGTTTCTGGTGGCCCTGGTGTTTCTCGGCGAGCGCTTCAATGTCGCGCAGTGGCTGACCTACCTGCCGATCTGGCTGGCGGTGCTGCTGGTTGCCTGGGACAGTGCGCGGGTGCTGCTCAAGCAGCGCCGCGCCTTTGCGGTTGGCTAAGACAGCTAAGGCGGCCTCGGTGCGAAGCGACCGCCCGGCATTTGTGTGTCGCGCCAGCACTGCCTAGGAATTGTCCGAAATGATGAGGTGACGCCTAGTGCGTCACCTCATGGCGCTGCCTCTCAGTCCAGCACGTTTCTCAGCACTTCGTAGACGATTCCGCTGGCTATGGCCACCAGCACCACGTCGGTGCCGACCTGTTTCCACTCGTAACCTTCGTAGCGCGGCAGCTGGCCGACCACGCGGCTGTCGAAGTTTTTCGCGATGCCCGGCGGTAGCGGTTTGCCGCGGGCCAGGTTCTTGGCAATGCCGGGCGGCAAGGCGCTGCTCGGGCCAATCAGGTTGCGGTTCTCGCCCAGGACGATGCGCACCCGGCCGATATCGATCGACGGGCCCTGGATGCTGACGCCGACATCCTGGCCATGCTGGTCGTGACCGCCGCCCGACTTGCCCGGATGATCGGCCTTGGGGGCGGCGAGGGCATTCTGGGTGGCAAGTGTGGCGGTCAGCGCGCAGGCGATCAGCAGGGCGTGGGGAATACGGCGCATAGGGTGCTCCAGAGTGATTGTTCTGCGCGATTTGAACCCTTGAGCGGGGCTTCGTTCAAGGGCGGCCGTCGCTTTGTTTGCCAACAAGTGCAAAGAAACTCGGCCGCAAGGCCGGAAAGCGTTAGGCTATGCGGCTGATTTTTTTGTTTTTCGTCGAGGTTGCCCCGTGTTTGCCCAATTCGCCCTGCATGAACGCCTGCTTAAAGCCGTGGCCGCGCTGAACTTTGTCGAGCCCACCCCGGTGCAGGTGGCGGCTATTCCGCTGGCGCTGCAAGGCAAGGACCTGCGGGTAATCGCACAAACCGGCAGCGGCAAGACTGCCGCCTTCGTGCTGCCGATGCTTAACCGCCTGCTCGGCGATGGCGCATCCTCACCGCGCATGAGCGTGCGCGCGATGATCATGCTGCCCACCCGCGAGCTGGCCCAGCAGACCCTCAAGGAAGTCGAGCGCTTCGCCCAGTTCACCTTCCTCAAGGCCGGCCTGATCACCGGCGGCGAAGACTTCAAGGTGCAGGCCGCCATGCTGCGTCGGGTCGACATCCTGATCGGCACCCCGGGGCGCCTGATCGAACACGCCAACGCCGGCAACCTGCTGCTCGATGAAGTGGAAGTGCTGGTGCTCGACGAAGCCGACCGCATGCTCGACATGGGCTTTGCCGAAGACGTGCAGCGCCTTGGCGAGCTGTGCAACGCCCAGCGCCAGACCCTGCTGTTCTCCGCCACCAGTGGCGGCGCGGCCCTGCGCGAGATCGTCGCCAAGGTCCTGAAAGACCCGGAATATCTGCAGCTTAACCGGGTCAGCCAGCTTAACGAGGGCACCCGTCAGCAGATCATCACCGCCGACCACAACCACCATAAAGAGCGTCTGGTCGAGTGGTTGCTGAAGAACGAGACCTACGACAAGGCGATTATCTTCACCAATACCCGGGTTCAGGCTGACCGCCTGTATGGCAAGCTGGTCGCCCACGACTTCAAGACCTTTGTGCTGCACGGCGAGAAGGACCAGAAGGATCGCAAGCTGGCCATCGACCGCCTCAAGCAGGGCGCGGTGAAGATCCTGGTGGCCACCGATGTGGCCGCCCGCGGCCTGGATGTCGACGGCCTGGACCTGGTGATCAACTTCGATATGCCGCGCTCCGGCGATGAGTACGTGCACCGTATCGGTCGTACCGGTCGTGCCGGTGCCGAGGGCCTGGCCATCTCGCTGATCTGCCACAACGACTGGGCACTGATGTCGAGCATCGAGCGCTACCTCAAGCAGCGTTTCGAGCGGCGCAATATCAAGGACCTCAAGGGCATCTACCAGGGGCCGAAAAACCTCAAGGCCTCGGGCAAGGCCGCGGGGCCGAAAAAGAAGAAGATCGACCCCAAGACCGGCAAGAAACTCGCCAGCAAAAAGCCCGCGGCCAAGCCGAGCAAGCGCAACACCATCAACCGGCCGAAACCCGATGCCCCGGTGCTGGTCAGCCAGGACGGCCTGGCCCCGCTGAAGCGCCGCACACCCGCTGCCGAGTAAGGCAATGGTCGGGCGGCGTGGTTACGGGCTGGCGCTGGTGTTCTGCACCGGCCTGGCCCAGGCGCAGGGCGCTATTCACAAGTGCCTGCAGCCTGACGGGGTGATGCTTTACAGCGATCAGCCCTGCGCCGTGGCGCACAGCAACCTGGCCTTGAGTGTCAGCGGTTACGCCAGTTATCCGCCCATGCTGCAGGGCGTCGCCGCTTTCTGGCACGAACGGGTTCAGCCGCTGCTGGTCGGCCTCGATCTCGATTTCGATCCCCTGGTGTTGCTGGCGCTGGTCTACGGGCTGATGAGCCTGATCTGCTATATCGCCTATTACCGCGACAAACAATTCGCCATTCAGGGCCTGCAGCGCACCCCCGAGGCGCGCCTGCATCTGTATGAGTTGCTGGGCGGCTGGCCAGGCGGTTTGCTGGCCCAGCGGCTGATCCGCCACAAGAACCGCAAGCTGAGTTATCAGCTGATGTTCTGGTTGATCGTGCTGCTGCACCTGTCCCTGGTGGGGCTGGTGCTATGGCTGATAAAAACGCCTGCAGGCGGCTGAACGACGGCAGGTTATCCGCCGTCGTTCGTTTGACGCTTACTTCGGTACGATCAGGATCTTGCCATCGCGTTCGCCGCTGGCGGCTGCGGCGACGGCCTGCTTGATCTCGCTGACGTCATAGGTGGCGGCCACACGGGTGTGCAGCTTGCCGCTGGCGACCAGTTGCACCAGTTCGCCGAATACCTTCATCTGCTCGGCCTGGCTGGCGGTCTGGAACCATTTGGCCAGCCAGAAACCGCGCAGGCTGACGTCGCGGAACACGAAGGAGGCCGGGGACACCTGGCACGGCTGACGGCTCATCATGCCGTAGTTGACCAGCACACCGCCTTCGCTGAGGCTCGCCGCCAGGTGGTCGGTAGATTCACCGCCCACCGCATCGATACCCAGGCGCACGGCCGCACCACCTGTAGCGGCGCGCACGCGCTTGGCCAGGTCGGGGCCGTCGACCAGCACCACATCGCCGCCTTCGGCCTCAACCCCGGCGATTGCCGACTCACGGCGCACCACGTTGATGGTCTTGAAGCCGCGCAGCTTGGCCAGCTGGATCAGGTAGCTGCCGACCCCCGAGTTGGCGGCGTTCTGGATCACCCAGTCGCCGGGCTGAAGGTCAACGAACTGGCTGAGCATCAGGGACGCGGTCGGCGGGTTGACGGTCAGCATCGCCAGTTGCTGAGGGTCGGCTTCCGGCAGGGGAATAAGTTTGTTGGCTGGTGCATTCAGATGGCTGACCCAGGTGCCGCAACCGACCGGCAGCAGCACCATCTGGCCGACTTTGAGGTTGCTGACCTCGGCACCCAGCGCCTCTACCCGGCCGACCCCCTCATTGCCGCCAATGGCTGGCAGCGGCGGCAGCATGCCGTATTCGCCGGTGAGGGTGAGTACATCGGAGGGGTTGATCGGCGCGGCCAGCACCTTGATCCGCGCCTGGCCGGCAGCAGGTTCCGGTAGCTGCAGGGCAACTGCCTCGATTGCTTCCTGGGGAACGGGGCCGCGGGTTTGATACTCGGCTTTAAGCATGGCAATTCTCCGGTTGAGGCTGAACAAAGTGGCTGAAGTCTAGACCGGAGTAGCCAAGGTGCGACGAATCCTCCGTCATCGATCCGGGTGATCGGCTGCTGTTAAGCAAACCGAGTGACGGCTAGCTTGGGCTGTCTTCCATCTCATCGCCGGCTTCGTCCAGTTCCTTGAGGCGCTGGTCGTAGCCTTCGCAAGCATTTTCCAGCTTGTCGGCGGAGGTCTCCGGCGAGATTTCCTTGAGTTCTGCGCGCAGCTGGGCGGCACGGGCAGGGTCTTTCTGCGTGATTTCTTCGACTTTCGCCGCAAGTTGCCCGGCCTTGGCGATCTCCTCCTCGGAGCTGCAGGAGGCATATGCCGTGCTCTGGGCAAATAGGAAGAAGGCGGCGCAAAGGCCCAGAGCGGTTTTGCTGCGCAGAGTGGTTTTCATGGCAATGACCTCGCGGGTGAACCGGCTGACGTGCTTGGTTGAGTACCCCTGGCCGGGGAAAGTTCAGGCTGTTTACCCGCTGCGCTGAAGCGACCGCTGGTTCTAGCGCACGCGGTCGCGGCTTGTACCGCGAGGTCGAGGAGCCGACCAACAGGGGAAGGCTTGCGTACCGAGACAGAACAGTTGCTGGCGCTCGTCATGCACCAGACAAAGCGGCACCAGCGTGCGTGGTTCTACGCCGGGTCGAACCTAAATGGCTATGGGCGGGTCGGACACTAAGAGGGTCGTATGCAATAAGGTCCTCGCGCTTGCCACTGGGATGGGCGCAACGCGGATGGGAGAGGAAGAGATGGCTTATAACTGGGATCTGATCGAGCGCTTGCTGCATGAAGTGCAAAACTCCGCCGATAAAAATTTCGCGCCCCGTGCGTATGCCGGGGAGCTGGCGCAGGAGCTTGAGCGCGCAGGTGAGCACACCAACAACCTGGATGCGCTGAAAGCAGAGGCCGCGGATTACGAGTCGCAGCTGCTCGGTGCCGGCTTTATCGAGCCGCGGCCGGAAGACGAGGGCGGTAACGGCGAGAATTTTGTGCTGACCCCACGCGGCCTGCAGCTGCTCAGCATGATCGATAGCAGCATTCCCGGGGGCGAGCACTCCCGTGAATTGCTTGACGAGCAGGGCACGGCGGCATTGGCACCTGAGGTGTTTGACGCGACGGCGGCCCGAGCCAATCTGGTTTAACACTCCAGGGCAACACCTGCTCACCGGCCCGGTCGTGGCCGGTTTGTCAGCGTACCGAGGGCTCAGCAATAGACATCGACTGTATGGGAGGGAGTCTGGGTGTGACCCGGACCACTTATTCGCAATAAGCGCTCCCAGTAATAGGGCAATGCAGATCCACGCCATTGCCGGCTATGCTGGGCACTGGTTCAACTCGGGTATCGCCATGAAGTGGTTGTGGGTCTGTTGTTTGCTTTCATACAGCCTGACGGTGTCGGCGCAAGCCCTGCGCGTAGGCTTTGGCACGCACAAACCGCCCTATATCTTCGAGAATGAAGCCCGCGGGCTTGAGCACGACATCGTGATGACCGCCGCGCAGCGCGGCGGGCTGGAGCCGGTGGCGTACTACGCGCCGATGGAACGTTTGAATCTGATGCTGAGCAAGGACCAGATCGACGTTATTGCCACCACCAATGAGCGCAGTGGCGGCTCTATTTTTTATTCGGATGCCTATATCCGCTACCAGAATGTTGCCGTGGCCTTGCGCTCGCGCAACCTGGATATCCAGCGCATCAGTGATCTGGTCGGCTACTCGGTGAATGCCTTTCAGCGCGCGCGCTTTCTGCTGGGCAGTGAGTACCAGGCCATGGCTGAAAACAACCCGCGCTACCGTGAGGAGGCGTTCCAGATTGCCCGCAATCGCATGCTCTACAGCGGTCGGGTGGAGGTGGTGGTAACGGATATGCGGATCCTGCGCTACTTCAACCGTGAGGTGTACGCCCAGGTCGATGTGTCTCAGCCGCTGGCCCTGTATCCGATTTTTGCGGCCACCGACTACAAGCTGGGGTGCCGTCAGCAGGCCCATTGCGAGCGCTTCAATCAGGGTTTGGCGATGATTCGGGAAAATGGCGAGTACAGCGCCATCGAGCGCCGCTACGCCATGCACTGACGGCCCGGCCGTAATCTAAGGAAATGTTCGCAAGGCTGCAGGGGTGGCTGCAGCGATGCATGATTGGAGCCCGGATCGCACGAGGACATCGCCATGCCGCGCCTATCGTTGTTCGCCTGTCTGTCACTGCTTGTCGCCTGGCCGTTGCCGTTGCTCGCCCAGACCATGGAGTCTCCGGGCGAGCAGGGTGTGCTCAGCGTGACGGTATTGCTCAAGGATCTGCAGCACCCCTGGAGCATGGCCTTTCTGCCCGCACAGCAGGGCCTGCTGATTACCGAACGGCCCGGGCGGCTGCGTCTGCTGGATGCCCAGGGCGTTCTGTCCGCGCCGCTGAGCGGTGTACCGTCGGTGTATGCCCAGGGCCAGGGCGGTTTGCTCGACGTGGTGCTGTCGCCGGATTTTGCCCAGGATCGCTGGGTGTACCTGGCCTATGCCGAGGCGGGCGAGGATGGCCAGGCGGGTACGGCCGTTGGGCGTGGCCGGTTGGCCGCGGATAACAGCGGCCTGGAGGATTTCGCGGTGATCTTTCGCCAGCAGCCCAAGCTCTCCAGCGGCGCGCATTTCGGTGGGCGGCTGGTACTCGATGGCGATGGCTACCTGTTTATCACCCTGGGCGATAACAACCAGCGCCCGACCGCCCAGGACCTCGACAAGCTGCAGGGCAAGGTGGTGCGTCTGCATGCCGATGGTCGCGTGCCGGCGGATAACCCCTTTGTCGGCCAGGCCGGCGTGCGCCAGGAAATCTGGTCCTACGGCCATCGCAACCCCCAGGGCGCGGCGCTCAACCCCAGAACCGGGCAGCTGTGGACCCATGAACACGGCCCCCGCGGCGGCGATGAGATCAATATCCCCCTGGCCGGCAAGAACTATGGCTGGCCCCTGGCGACTCATGGGGTGAACTACTCCCTATTGGCGATTCCCGAAGCCCAGGGCAAGACGGTCGAAGGCACCGAGCCGCCCCATCATGTCTGGGCCAAGTCGCCGGCGATCAGCGGCATGGCCTTTTATGACGCCGAACGCTTTGCCCCGTGGCAGAACAGTCTGTTTATCGGTGCGTTGGCCGGCCAGGCTTTGCTGCGTCTGCAGCTCGATGGCGACCGGGTGGTGCAGGAGGAACGCCTGCTGCAAGAGCACAACGCGCGGATCCGCGATGTGCGCCAAGGGCCGGACGGCTATCTCTACGTGCTGACGGACGCCGCCAATGGCCAGCTGCTGCGGCTGGGTTTGCAGGCACAGTGAGGCCTGGCGCGGGGCCGTGAATCAGTGATGGGGGAATGCTAAGCGGGGTGATGCGGGAGGGGAACTAGCCAGCGCTTTGTCGCAGTTGAGCAAAGCGCTGTTTGGCCAGCTACAGCTATCAGCGGCTATTTCTTGCCGATGGTGATCTGCTTGGTAGTGCCGTAAACCTGGCCGCTGACACCCTTGGCGATTTGCTGAATTTCGCCACCGGCTTTGATAAAGGCGGCGATTTGCGCGTCGATCGAAGCGCTGGTTTCAACGGCCGGGGCCGCCTTGGGTTTGCTGTTGGATGCTTTTACGCGCATGACGGCCATTAACCTATTTAAAAATTAATTTGGCCGCGCATTGTACCCGAGATACTTGACAATTGCTTGATAAATAAATGCCGAATGACGATAAACGTACTCGGGCATATATCTGCGGGCCTTGGATAATTCTCTGAATAATTAACCAAGCCGTTGTTTTATCAGCAGTAAAAGTTTCGGTGGTGGGTATTTAGATGCCCGTTCTGAGCCGCTCAGGGCGCGTGTTTGTGCCAGCAGCTGGCTGCCGATGCGCTGCGCGTGGGCTGAGAAACCGGCGCGCAACTCGGGTAGAATGCCCGGCTGGAAACGAGGGTAGGGCATCATGGCTGTAATTGGACGAATGAATAGTTTGCAGGTCGTGAAGCACACCGACTTCGGCCTGTACCTGGACGGTGGCGCGGATGGCGAAATATTGCTGCCCAAGCGCTATATCCCGAGTGATACGCCGAGCGAAGTGGAAGACTGGCTGAATGTTTTCATTTATTTGGACAGCGACGACAAACTGATCGCCACCACGGAAACCCCGAAAGTGCAGGTGGGTGAATTCGCCAGCCTGAAAGTGGTGGATATCAACCGGGTCGGCCTATTCCTCAACTGGGGCTTGCCGAAAGACCTGCTGTTGCCCCATTCCGAGGAAAAGCGTCCGCTGCAGGTGGGCGATTACTGCGTGGTGCATGTCTTCCTCGACAAGCGCAGCCGGCGCATCACCGCCACGGCCCGGCTGGATCGCTACCTGGATGTGCTGCCAGCCAACTACAAGGTGGGCCAGGAAGTCGATCTGCTGGTGGTCGAAGCCACCGATATGGGCTTCAAGGCGATCATCAATGGCAAGCACTGGGGCCTGATCCACAAGAACGAACTGTTCAAGTTCGTCCGCGGTGGCATGCAGGAAAAGGGCTTTATCAAGGAAGTGCGCAGCGACGGCAAGATCAGCCTGAGCCTGCAACCGGTAGGCCAGGAAGCCGCCAGCAGCCTGGCCGAGCAGATCCTGAGCAAGTTGCGCGAAGAGGGTGGCGTGCTCCACCTCAACGACAAGAGCTCGCCCGAGGCGATCACGGCGCTGTTCCGCGCCAGCAAGGGCAATTTCAAGAAGGCCATTGGCGGCCTGTACAAGCAGGGGCGCATCCTGATTCACGAAGACCGCATCGAGCTGGTCGACAAGTAGTGCCAGTGCCGTCGACCCTGCCCAGGTCGACGGCTGCCTGCCGCCGGGCGTCGCCAGCAAAACCTGCTTGAACGTGCGCCGACTCCATTGAATACTGCCCAAGCCACGCGCCGTTGTAGCTCAGTTGGTAGAGCACGTCATTCGTAATGATGGGGTCGGGGGTTCGATTCCTCTCAACGGCACCAACTTTCCCCGTCGGTCGAGGTCGCCATGCCCGGATGCAGAGTTGCGCTAAGCCTGGGCACGCTGTTGCTGGCAACTTCGCTTCAGGCCGAGCCCGAAAACCCGCCGAGTATCCGGGTCATCCCCAAGAGCTATATCAGCCCCGGTGCCAGTGGCAGCATCGGCACCTCCCAGCAGTTTGAACGTTATGACCTGTATGGCGGGCAGCGCCTGCCGGGCGCTGGCTTGCGGCAGCAGCAAAACTACCAGGGCAGCCAGTCGGTGGAGAGCCGCGGGGCTATTCGGCAAAGCATCGAATATCCGGGCGGCCTCAGGGTTGAACAACTCCCGGGGCAGGGCACTGAGTCCTACGAGCGCAGCCGTTAGGCCGCCACGACACCCCCTCCCAGCGCAGTGCCAGAAATGCCAGCAGGCCCAGGGTAGCCCTCGCAGGCGGGGCTTAAACAACAAGTCAGTCGCCGAGTGGGGTGCCATTAGCCGTCATTGCTGCTTGCCCCATAGCTGTTCCAGGCGTTTGTCGCGACCGCAGCCATTGCGGTAGTAGGCGTAGCGCAGCGGATTACGCTGGTAGTAATCCTGGTGATAGTCCTCGGCCGGGTAGAAACGGGTGGCGGGCAGCACTTCGGTGACCACCGGGCCTGGCAGCTTGCCGGAGGCTTGCAGGGCGTCCCTGGAGGCTTCGGCCTGAGCCTTTTCCTCTGCATTGGCATAGAAGATGGCGCTGCGGTATTGCGGGCCGCGGTCGCAGAACTGGGCGTTGGGCGTGACCGGGTCGATGGTGGGCCAGAAGGCTTCGAGCAGTTTGGCGTAGCTGGTCTGGCTGGGGTCAAAGCGCACCTGTACCGCCTCGATATGGCCGCTGGTGCCCGCCGAAACCTGTTCGTAGCTGGGGTTGTCGAGATGCCCGCCGATATAGCCGGAGGTGGTTTCGAGCACCCCGGGCAGCTTGTCGAAGTCGGCCTCGGTGCACCAGAAACAGCCGCCGGCAAAGATCGCCACGCCGCTGTCGCTCGCCGTGCCGGTATTGTCGCTGGGTTTGGCGGGTTGCGGGGCCTCGGCCGCGCTGGGTTCGCAGGCCGCCAGCAGGCCGGCCAGGAGCAGGGTGCTGCTGCGCAGCAGGGGTTTATGCCAGGTGGATATGCTGCTCATGTTCAGCTCCGCAGTTCGGGCAGGCTTTCGCCCCGGGGAATAAAGCGCAGGGCCACGCCGTTATTGCACCAGCGCTCGCCACGGGGCTTGGGGCCGTCGTCGAAGACATGGCCCTGATGCCCGCCGCAGCGCGCGCAGTGGTATTCGGTGCGGGGAAAGATCAGCTTGAAGTCGCGCTTCTGGCCTATATGGCCGGCTATCGGCTGGGTAAAACTTGGCCAGCCGGTGCCGCTCTCGTATTTGTCCTGGCTGTTGAACAGCGGCAGGTAGCAGGCCGCACAGATATAGGTGCCCTCGCGTTTCTCCTGATTCAGCGGGCTGCTGCCCGGGCGTTCGGTGTCTTCCTCGAACAGCACCGCATAGGCTTGCGGCGAGAGCAGTTCGCGCCAGGCGCTGTGGGGTTTGTCCAGGGCCTGCACGCTGGCGGCCGCGGTAATGGCTTCGGCCAGGCTGAGTGGGGCCTGGCCGAGCAGGGGCAGGGCGGGCAGCAGGGCCAGGCCCTTGAGTAAGGCACGTCTTTTCATGGCTGTTTCTCGCGTGGTGTCTGGCTCAATAGACAGAGCAGCCTAGGCGTTGTTACAGCCACAGCAGGACTTCATCTGATGCCACTTGTAAGCAAGTATTTAATACTGCGCGGCTCAGCTGACCGGCAGCTCATGCCGATTGTGCGGCACATCGTCGTCATCGACGATAACGCAGTTGCGCCCGGCGTTCTTGGCGCGATAGAGGCGCTGGTCGGCGCGCTTGAGCATGCTTTCCCAGTGCTCGGAGTTGCGCAGGGTGGCTCCGCCGACCGACATGGTCACTGTGCCGCCCGGGCTCATGAGGTGTTCCGCCAGCTGTTGCTGCAGGTGCTGCGCGGCGGCCTGCAGCCCGGCTTTCGCGGTGTTGGGCAGAAGCAGGAGAAACTCTTCGCCGCCGAAGCGGAACAGTCGGTCTTCTTCACGCGAGGAGCGCTTGATCAGCTCGACAAAGTCCACCAGCACCTGGTCGCCGGCCTGATGGCCGAAGCTGTCGTTGATGCGCTTGAAGTGATCCAGGTCCATCACCAGCACGCCGTAACTGTTGCCATGACGCCGGCGTATGGAGGCGGCGATGCGCAGCTCCTCGTTCATCGCCCGGCGGTTGCGCGCTCCGGTCAGGGGGTCCTGGATGGCCAGTTGCTGCAGCTGGTCGCGCTGGCTGCGGGTGCGGTAGGCGAAGATATAGGTCAGGGTGCTGGCCATCATGCTGGTGACCAGAAAGGAGACCATCTGGTAGTTGCTCTCGAAGACGCGCCCGGGATGCAGTTGCCCGTAACCGACCATGGTTGTCAGCACCAGGGTGGTGGCGATCAGGGCCTTGCCCGGCGACACCATAAAGAAGTTGAAGAGGATCAGCGGGTAGATCCAGAACAGCCCGTTTACCCCCAGGTTGATGGCGATCAGGGTGGCTCCGATTGAGAAGATGGCGGCCAGGTAGATGCCGGGCTTGACCGTGTCGCCGGTGCGCCAGGCATAGAGCACGGCCAGTACGGTCGAGAGGACGATGGTGATGTCGGCAGCGCCCACCAGATAGTTCCCCGTGGCCAGTCGATAGACGGCATAGGGTGAAATACCGATTACGCCAAACAGCCCCATCAAGGTGATGATGGACAGCTGGAAGTCGTTACGCAGACGCCTGAGCAACCGCGGTATACGCATGTTTTTAGCCATTCTTGTCGTTTTTATGGGCCAAGCATGCAGAGCTTAGCCCGGATAAGGCAACTGTAAAAACAGGGTGGAAGTGCCAGGAGTGCCGGCTATCTGCCACGTGGGGCTCTAATCGGCGGTTTTTGCCGGGGTTGCGTCATCCTGGCGGACCATGGCCAGCAGGTTTTTGCTGCGGCTATAGCGGGCCAGACGTTCGGCCAGCGGCGCAGGCAGGCGCGTGCATTCGGCAAAACCCAGGCGCTGGTAAAAGCCCTGCAGCTGCGGCTGACAGAACAGCCAGACCGGCTTATCGCAGCCATCGAGCGCCTGCTCGATCAGTTGCCGTGCCAGGCCCTGGCGGCGTCGTATCGGTGCCACCAGCAGGCTGGTCAGCCACTGGCCAGAAGCCACCGGACGCAGGCACAGCGCCGCGATGACCTCACCCTGCTGGGCTACCCACAACTGATCGGCCTGGCTGGCCCGCATGGGGCTGCGCTGGGCGCGGTAGAACTTGTCCGCGAGGGGCTTGAGCGCAGGGGGCAGGGCGCGAAAATGCAGATCGGTCATGGCTGTTGGTGGCTGCATGGGTGGCTGGCGGGTGTGCAGTTTAGCGCCCACGGCCGGTCAGGCCGGCAGACGCCGCCGCTCGGCGCTGATTTCCGGCAGATCCTGGCGGCGCATATACACCCGCAAGGGTTCGCCGATATTCAGGCGGTCGTCGATATTCTGCTCGAACAGCAGCTGCAGGCGGCTCCGGTCGAGGTGCATCAGATTGCCTTCATAGGCCCGCCAGACGAATTCGCAGGCGGGGGTGATGCTCTGTTCCAGTACATCGAGGCCGAAGGAGTCTTCGGAAAAACGCACGATATGCCGGCCGGTCTTGCCGTTAAAGCCGACAAAACCCTGCAACTGGTCGGCGGCGGCGCAGATGCTGGCGGAGGTGATGCTCATGGAAACCTCGTCGATAACGGTTGGCGGGGTGTACCCCGGGAAACAACCGTCATAGGCTAAGGCGTAGCCGGTAACGCACCTTGCTCAGGATCAATAAGCGGGCAGACAATCGCGCGGTGGTACCGCGGCAGAGCGCGGCCACCGTCAAGGGCCGCGGGCTCAGTTCTGCCGTGGCGAGGAGAAGGCGCTGATCTTGCCGAAGGGCGCGCTGTGCATGCCGACCTTGACCGCCATCAGTGGCGAGTTGTTGACCCAGACATCGTCGATCACGATGGTCTCGCCCAGGTCGTCGTTGTCCGCTGCTACCAATAGGTAGTAGGTGCCGTCTTCCGGGGCTTCGCCTTCCCAGCTCAGGCTGATCTGGCCGACCACTGCCGAGGCGCGCGAGGGGTTGGCGGCGATCACCGTGCCGTAGGCGTCCAGCAGCAGGGCGCGCGGCTTGAGTGCCAGCTTGTTGAAGCTGATGCAGGGTTTCTGGCACAGCGAATTGACATTGAGGCTGTAGGGCTCGCCCTTTTTCAGCTCCAGGGAAAATACCCGGTAGTTGGAAATCGAGCTGCCGAAGTCCAGGCGCGGCTCGTCGGCGCTGATCGGCCATTGCGGAGTCAGCAGGCCGGTGTCGAACGGCAGGGGGATGGCCTGGGTGTTGTGGATGGCTTCCAGGGTGGTCTTGGCCACCGGGCTGCTGCCGCTCTTGACCGCTTGCTGGTAAACCGTCTGCTGATTGCTGGCGCAGGCTGTCAGCAGTATGCAGGCAGCCAGGGTGAGAAACTTGTGCACGGTAAAACTCCTGTGTGACAACGTCCTTGTGTACACGCCGGGCGCTGGAGGCGCGGCGGCCGGCGATTCTACTCGCTTTGGCTGGTGCTGACTGTGATTGATGTCCCTGGTTCACAGCCTTCGGCAAGCGCAGCATCGCCCCGGAGGCAGTGACTGCGCGCTTGCCGGTGTCTGGCGACTAGCCGGAAAGCCCGACGTAGACGTTCTGCACGTCATCGTGGGCGTCGATGGCTTCGAGGAAGGCTTCGACTTCTTCGAGCTGCTCGGCGCTCAGCCCGGTCACCGGATTCTTCGGCCGATAGCCCAGTTGCGCCGAATGCACGGTGAAACCCTGCTCGGGCAGGGAGCGGCACACGGCGTCCAGGTCGGTGAGTTCGGTGATAAACAGGGTATTGCCTTCGTCGGCGGGCTCGAAGTCCTGGGCTCCGGCTTCAATCGCCGCCAGTTCAGGGTCTGCGCCTTCATCGGAGGATGCTTCGATCATGCCGACATGGTCGAAGTCCCAGGTCACCGAACCGGATGCGCCCATCTGGCCCTTGCGGAACAGTACGCGGATCTCGGCCACGGTGCGGTTGACGTTGTCGGTCAGGCACTCGACGATCAGCGGCACCTGATGCGGCGCGAAGCCCTCATAGGTGGTGCGTTCGAAGTTGACGGTTTCGCCGCTCAGACCGGCCCCTTTCTTGATCGCCCGCTCCAGGGTGTCCTTGGGCATCGAGGCTTTTTTCGCCTGATGCACGGCCAGGCGCAGTTTGGGGTTCATGTCCGGATCGGCACCGTTGCGTGCGGCGATCATGATTTCCTTGACCAGGCGGCCGAAAATCTTGCCTCTGGCGTTGGCGGCGGCTTCTTTAGGTTTGGCTTTCCACTGGGCGCCCATGCTGTTCTCTTGGTCTGTGCGGATGGAGGAGGTCGTCGGCCTGGCCGGGCGAGCGCCAGCCCTCGGGCTGAGCGGCGGCACAGTGGCCGGCGACGCATGCAGGGACGGATTTTAGTCCCTCCAGCGGCCGCTGGCACCCTGCAATTTTGCCCGGCTGGTCGGCCGGGGCGACTTCGCGCCGGCGACTCCGTGCAACCAGGCGCTTGGGGCGCTGGTCTATGCTTAGACCAGACTTGGAAAAGGAGACTGACAATGCGCAAGGTATTGATTGCATATGACGGTTCGGCTCCGGCCAAACGCGCCCTGGAATACGTGATCAATTTCGCCCGCGATCATGCCGCGACGCTGCATGTGTGCCTGCTCAATGTGCAGCAGGAACCCATGCTCTACGGCGAGTACGTGACCGGCGAGGTCGTCGCCCAGCTGCAGAAATCGATGACCGAGGCGGCGGTTCAGGAGCTGGAATGGCCGGCGGATCAGTTGAAGGCCGCAGGCCTGGCCTATACCACCTACACCGCGCTGGGCAATGTCGCCGAGCAGGTCGCCGCGTTGGTTCAGCAGCAGGGCTGCGACACGGTGGTGATGGGCACCCGTGGCCTGGGCAGCTTTACCGGGATGTTGCTGGGCTCGGTGGCCACGCGGGTGATCCATGAGGTCTCGGTGCCGGTGCTGCTGGTGAAATAGCCAGGCGGCAGGCGAGGATTAAACCGGACAAAGGTTACCGCGCCTGCCCGCTGGGCCGCAGCAGGTCCAGTGCCGGCACTGTGCGGCCGGTTTGTTCCCCGACTGTATAGGCCCGCGCCTGGCAGCGCCTGCTCTAATGGCGGCCTGCCTGTGCTGAGGGGCCGCTATGTCGCCCAAGGATTTATTGCTGGCCCTGGTGGTGATAGTCGTCTGGGGCATGAATTTCGTGGTGATCAAGGTCGGCCTGGAAGAGATGCCGCCGCTGCTGCTGGGAGCGCTGCGTTTTCTCTTGGCGGCCTTTCCGGCGATCCTGTTTATCAAGCGGCCGCAGATACCGCTGCGCTGGTTGCTGGCCTACGGGCTGACGATCTCATTCGGCCAGTTCGCCTTTCTGTTTTCCGCCATGTCGCTGGGCATGCCGGCTGGCCTGGCTTCGCTGGTGCTGCAGTCGCAGGCGTTCTTCACCCTGCTGTTCGCCGTGCTGCTGCTCGGCGAGCGCCTGCACCGGGCCAACCTGTTCGGTTTGCTGGTGGCCGCGGCGGGTTTGCTGCTGATCGGCCTGCAGGGCGACCGCATCATGACCCTGGCCGGTTTCGCACTGACCATCGGCGCGGCGGCCATGTGGGCGCTGGGCAATATCATCACGCGCAAACTCGGCAAGGTGAATCTGGTTGGCCTGGTGGTCTGGGGCAGCCTGATTCCACCCTTGCCGTTTCTGGCGCTGTCCTGGCTGCTGGAAGGGCCGCAGGCGATGGAAAGTGCGCTGCGCGGGCTCGGCCTGAACTCGATCCTGGTGCTGATCTACCTGGCTTTCGGCGCGACCATCCTGGGCTATGGCCTGTGGAGTCGGCTGTTGTCGCGTTATCCGGCCAGCCAGGTGGCTCCCTTTTCGCTGCTGGTGCCGGTGGTCGGGCTGAGCTCGGCGGCGCTGCTGCTCGATGAGCACCTGAGCGGCCTGCAACTGCTGGGGGCGTTGCTGGTGATGTGCGGCCTGCTGTTGAACGTCTGCGGCGGCTGGTTATACGACCGCCTGCGCCTGGCTCGGGTGTAGGGCTGATTCAGTCGCTCAGACCGGGGTGATGCGGAAGTCCATCACCTCAGGCAGAGGGGCCTTGGCCGCGAGCCGTGGTTTTGCCTGGCTACGCGGGAGCGCGGTAAAAGCTCGCGGGCAAGGACTAGGCGCCCCCGCCGCTCCTACAAAAGCGGCTACCTTGGTCAGCAGGTGATTGGCTTAGCGTTTGCCCATGGAGCGGCGGGTGCCGCTGGGGGCTGGGCCGATCTTCTTCTCGTGGGCGGACTTGTTGCCTTTCTGGTGCCAGGGCTGGTCGTCCTGCTTGGCGGAGGCGGCCTTGGCTGCGCCGAACAGCGAGGCAAACCCGGCCTTTTTCGCGACCACCGGCTCGCTGCCGGTTGCTGGGGTGTTGCTGGGCTGTGGGTCAGGCAATTGAGTGCTGGTCATGGAAGGTCCGCGGCTGCCGAGGTCATAAAGTGGGGCGCGAGTATACCCCGCTATTGGCGCGGGGCACCTGCTCAACCGCTGTGTGGTTTGCACGGTCCGGCGTTCCGGCGGCCCGGCTGACGGACACAAAAAAGGCGCAGTGGTGGGAACCACTGCGCCTTTTTCTGGCTGTACCCCTGGGGAACCAGCCGTGGGGCGTAAATCAGTCCTGGCGGCTGGTGACTTCCAGCAGGTGGTAGCCGAACTGGGTCTTGACCGGGCCCTGCACCACATTGATCGGCGCGCTGAATACCACGGTGTCGAATTCCTTGACCATCTGGCCCGGGCCGAAGGAGCCGAGGTCGCCGCCGCTACGGCTGGAAGGGCAGGTGGAGTTGTCTTTGGCCACCTGGGCAAAGTCGGCACCGCCTTCGATAGCGGCTTTCAGTTCGTTGCACTTGTCTTCGGTGGCAACCAGGATGTGACGGGCAGTGGCGCGGGCCATGGGAGATACTCCTTTGAAATAAGCGCTAAAGCCTACCGGAATCGGCCGGCTATTCAAGCGTCGGCGATGCACCGGCGACGCTCTGCGCGCCGAGCAGCGGGCGCTCGAGTGTTTCAGTCTGCGACAAACGTCTTAGGGCTTGCCTAAACCGGGGGGAAATGGCGTAGGCTGGTGCTGTCGCCTCGGGAGGCGACGCTATTCGCGAACGGTTGAAGAAGGAAAGCTTTATGCAAATCCAAGTTCACAGCGATAACCACATTGAAGGTAGTGCCCGCCTGGTTGAATGGGTGAGTGCCAGTGTTGCCAGCAAGCTGGAACGCTTCGACGATGAGTTGACCCGTGTCGTCGTTCATCTGCACGACGATAATGGCCAGAAGGCTGGCGCACAGGACAAGCGCTGCCAGATCGAGGCCCGGCCCAAAGGGCTGCAGCCGCTCTCCGTTACCCACAAGGCCGAATCCCTTGAGCAGGCCATAGAGGGGGCCGTGGAAAAACTCCACCACGCCCTCGACCACCAGTTCGGCAAACTGCGCAGCAAGCGCGCCACCCCACTGCAGAACGACGAGGCCGCGGATATCCCCGGTCAGGACGCGCTTCTGCATGAAGACTTCCTCGCCGAGCAACAGCTGCGCGCGTTGTAAGTCCACGCCCAGGGCAGCAGGCCATGGCCCGCTGCCAACCCCTCCATTCTGTGCGCCCCGCAGGCCTGCCTGCGGGGCGTTTGCGTATGCGCGGCGCTTACAGGTTGCTGTAGATCAGCTGCCCACCCGCCAGCAGCATGCCGAGCCGGGCAATCCGATAGAACCACAGGTGGTTGACCCGCGACTGCAGCCACAAACCGCTCCACACCCCCAGCGGCACTATGGGTGCCAGGGCCAGGCTGAGCAGCAGGTTGGCCAGGCTGAACTGGCCAAGGGCGGTGTAGGGGATCAGCTTCAGGGCATTGGTCAGCAGAAAGAACACATTGATGGTGGCCACATAACGCACCTTGTCCAGCTGCTGTGGCAACAGATGCATCATCACTGGCGGGCCGCCGGCGTGGGCGACGAAACTGGTGAAGCCGGCCAGGCTCGAGAGCAGGGTGCCGCGGCCTTTGTGCAGTGGGCGCGGGGCCTGGTTGCTGTTTATCAGGCCGAGCAGCACAAAGGACACGGCGATCACCCCGATCAGCAGGCCCACCAGGTTGTCGTCCAGCAGCTCGAAAGTCAGCGAGCCGATGATGATGCCGATCAGTGCACCGGGCAGCATGACCTTGAGGTTGGCCGTGTCCCATTTGCCGAAGTAGGCCTTGAGCCCCACCACATCGGCCAGGCAGAGAATCGGCAGCATCACCGCCGCCGCTTGTTTTGGCGACAGACTCAGGGCCAGCAAGGGCACGGCGATGCCACCAAGGGCACCGCCAAAGCCGCCTTTGGACAGCCCGGTGAGAAACACCGCGGGCAGGGCGAACAGCAGAAAATCGGGCAGGGTCATGGCCAGCGCCACCGGCAAAGCGCGCAGGGTAGCAAGCGCCGTGGGCGCTCGTCCCGCGGATTTTTACCGCCGTGAGACTACCTTTCAGGCCGCTTGCACGGTGCAATGGAGATCAACGCGCGGCTTGTTGTCTAAAATCACACTGTCGGGCGTAAAGCGCCCGAGGGTCCATTCTAGGAGGCTTCGCCATGAATACCCTGACGATTGAAGGCTGGTGCAAACCCAACCCCGAGCAGAAATCCACCCCCATGGGGCAGATCCAGTTCCACCTCAGCGAGAGCGACCACCTGCGCCTGGAGCAGGCCGAAGAGCGCCTGCAGAAAACCCATGAGGCCGAGCTGATGGTCGATGTCGATATGGCCAGCCTGGAGTTGAACACGCCGCCCGAGTGCGGGCCACTGTCCGACTGCCAGTTCCGCGTCTACCTGAGCGAAGACTATCAGCGCGGCCAGTTCCACCTGGTCGGCCATCGGGCCAGCGATGGCAGCCTGATCTACACCAATGCGGTGATGGTCGATCAGCTGGGTTGACCACCCACGGCCCGTGTCCGCCGCATCTGCGGGCTCGGGCCGGGCTTGGGGTGGATTGCGGAGCTACTCCTGCAGCCAGGCCTCTGCTTGCGCTTCCGCCATCGAGTCGAAGGCCTTGATCGTCAGGCCCGGAATCAGCGAGCCCTCGATTGTGCTGACACGCCTTACCCATTCCTGATCGGCCACCACCGCCACACGCTCGAAGCGGCGGATAAAGCGCAATAGCTGCGGGATACGCGACAGCTCGACGCCCATGGCTCCCAGGGTGGGAAATTCGAAGGTGCCGATGCGGTACATCATGCGGCCCTGTTCGATACCCTCGGCGTGCTGGGTCAACTGATCGAGTGCGATACGCATGTCGATGCTGTCGAGTTTGCCGGTAAAGTCCACGTCAATGCGGTTTTTGCCGTTGCGGGTTACCTGGAACATAGCGCTTTCTCCATGGGGCTGTCTGTTCACCATACGCCGCCTGGCCGTTGCTGTTAATGCAAGGTGGCCGCGGCGGCCTTGCCTGCGACGGCGGCGAGTCCGCATCATGGCGGCAATTCAGTTTGACGGAGGTGGTTATGGGCATCAGATCATGCCTTGCAGGTCTTGCACCCTTGCTGTTCAGCCTGGGGGCCGTTGCGGCCGAGCAGGCGCAGCTGGTCGAGTCGATCAACCTGTACCGCAGCGAGGTACAGCGTTGTGGTGAGCAGGCCTCCGCCGAGTTGCCGCCGCTGACGGCCGATCCGCGTCTGGTGCAGCCGGTCGGTCGTTCGGGGGATTTGCAGCAGGCGATGAGCGCGGCGGGCTATCCGATGGTCAATGTGCAGGCCATCAGCCTGTCCGGCCCGCGCGATGCCGCGGCGGCGATGAAGGTGCTGCGCGAGAGTTTCTGCCAGGTGCTGCTGGACCCGCAGTTTGTCGATATCGGGGTCAATCAGCAGGACCGCGAGTGGCGCATCCTGCTGGCCAGGCCGCTGCTGACGGCGCGCCTGGGCGACTGGCAGGTGGAAGGGCAGAAGCTGCTCGAACAACTCAACGCCGCGCGTGGCATGCCGCGGCAATGCGGTAACCAGTCCTTTGCCGCCGCCGCGCCGCTGGTGTGGAATGCCACGCTGGGCAGCACAGCAGAAGCCCACAGCCGGGCCATGGCCAACGGCAACTTCTTCGATCACCAGGACCCTGACGGCCGTACTCCCGGCGACCGCGCGGAACTGGCCGGCTACAGCGGCCAACGGGTTGGCGAAAACATCGCCGCCGGGCTTGATACGGCAAAGAGGGTGATCGACGGCTGGCTGGCCAGCCCCGGCCACTGCGCCAACCTGATGAGCCCGCAATTCAGCGAACTGGGCGCAGCCTACGCGACCGACCCCAAGAGCGATGCGGGGATCTACTGGACGGCGCTGTTTGGCGCGCCGTAAGCAGGCTGCCGCCCAGGCTTGTCAGTAGGAGCGGCCTTGGCCGCGAAGAGAGCTGATCGCGGACAAGTCCGCTCCTACATGTCCTTTGTGTAACCTACTAGTCGAGACAGCCCGATTACCGCTGGGTGGGGAGCTCCGTGCGGTTGATGCTCACCCACAACAACAACAACGACGTTAACCCAGCACCTGCGCCAGGTGCTGCTCATAGCGCGCGATATCGGCCTCGATGGCGGGGCGTTTCATCACGTCGACGCAGAGGAAGGTTGGCAGGGCGCTCATGCCGAGAAACTGGTTGGCCTTGTGGAAGGGCAGGTAGACGGCGTCCACGCCCTGGCCTTCGAAGAAGTCGGTCGAGTCGTCGAAGGCTTGCTGCGGGGCGTTCCAGGTCAGTGACAGCATGTACTGCTTGCCCTGGATCAGGCCGCCGCTGCCGTACTTCTGCGAGGCGTCCGAGCGGGTGCGGCCGTCGCTGGCGTAGAGGCTGCCGTGGCCTTCGGTAAACACCTCGTCGATGTACTTCTTCACCGTCCAGGGCGCACCCATCCACCAGCCGGGCATCTGATAGATGATCACATCGGCCCAGAGGAACTTTGCCACCTCTTCGGCGACGTCGTAGCCGCTGTCGATATGGGTGTGCTTGAGGTCGAAGCCGGCGCGGTCGAGAAAGGCCAGTGCGGTGTCGTGCAGGGTGGTGTTGTAACGGCCGTCGGAGTGGGCGAACTGTTTACCGCCGTTGAGCAGCAGGATCTTCTTCATGGCATGTGCCTCGGTAAGAGATGGCGGCATGCTAGGGCGCGTGAGCGGCGGGAAACAGCCGCTCACGCGCAAATCATATGTGACTAAAAGGCATGAATGGATTGGCTTTGGCTGTTGTAGGGTAAATAAACACTACCTGTCAGGAGCCACCATGGCCGATACCTACGGATTTATCCTGCACGCCCACACCCGGCCGGAAAAGGCCGCCGAGTTCGAGGCGCTGTTCCGTGCCTATGTCGAGCCCAGCCGCGCCGAGGCGGGCTGCATCGCCTACCACATGCTGCGCGATAGCCACGACCCGACGCTGTTTATCTTCTATGAGGTCTGGCAGTCGCAGGAGCACCTGGCCATCCACAGCGCCTTGCCGCATATGCGTCAGTTTCATAAGCAGCGCATGAACTACCTGCGCAGTGATTTCGAGATCCGCGAGATCGAGATGCTTAGCCCGGCGAGCTGACGCCTCGCGTCTGTATGGTTATTGCCGCATGTGACTGTGTCTATGTCACCGCGGCTGTCGGGACCAGAATGGCCGGACTCTATCGAGCAGGGCCCGCCATGCATATCGCCATCCTCACCTTCGACGGCTTCAACGAGCTGGATTCACTGATTGCCCTGGGCATCCTCAACCGCATCAAACAGCCGGGCTGGCGCGTGTCCCTGGCCGCGCCGAGTGAAACGGTCACCTCGATGAACGGCGTGAAGCTGCATCGCCAGGCGCGGCTGGATGAGATCGAATCATTCGACGCGGTACTGGTCGGCAGCGGCATCAAGACCCGCGAGATCGCTCAGGACGCAGACGTGATGCAGTGGCTGGCGCGGCTTGATCCCGCGCGGCAGCTGATCGGCGCGCAGTGTTCCGGCACCCTGTTGCTGGCCAAGGCCGGATTGCTCGAGGGCATTCCCGGCTGCACCGATCTCACCAGCAAACCCTGGGTGCAGGAGGCTGGCATCGAGGTGCTGGAACAACCCTTCTTCGCCCGCGGCAACCTGGCCACCGCCGGTGGCTGCCTGGCCTCCATCTATCTCGCCGCCTGGACCCTGGCGCGCCTGGTCGGGCGCGATGCAGCGGCCGAAGCGCTGCACTACGTCGCCCCGGTCGGGGAGAAGGAGGAGTACGTGGCAAGGGCGCTCGGCAATATCGAGCCCTATCTGCAGCGCGGCTGAACCAAGGGCCTGGGGCTGTCGATCATCAAGCGCGTGGCCGAGCATATTGGCTGGGACGTGCGCCTGGAGCTTCCTCAGGCCGGGGGAAGCCGTTTCGTCCTGTCATTTCCCGTGCTGCCCGCCATGCAAACCTCTTAACGCCGTCTTAACGCTGGTGTATTTATGTTGCCGATTCCATCAGCAAGCTAGTCAAGAGGAAGCGCATGAAAAGAGCAGTGATTGCAGTGGGTCTGTTGTTGTCGTCCGGCATGGCGTTCTGCAGTGATGGGGCCGCCTGGGACTATAGCGGTGCCAAGGGGCCGGAGAACTGGGCCAAGCTCAGCCCGGAGTACGGTGCCTGTGCCGGCAGCAACCAGTCGCCCATCAACCTGAGCGGGTTTATCGATGCCAAGTTGGAGCCCATTGCCTTTGCCTACAACGCCGGCAGCGCAGAAATCCTCAACAACGGCCATACCGTCCAGGTAAACGCCCAGGCGGGGAGCGCCATCGTCGTTGACGGCATTCAGTTCGAGCTGAAACAGTTCCACTTTCACGTGCCGAGTGAAAACCTGATCAAGGGCAAATCCTTCCCCATGGAAGGGCACCTGGTACACGCCGACAAGAATCGCCACCTGGCCGTTGTAGCGGTCATGGTGACCGAGGGCACAGCCAACCAGGCGCTGGAAAAAGCATGGGCGCAGCTGCCGAAAAAAGGCGAAAAACTGGCCCTGATCGCGGACATCTCCCCGCTGGAAATCCTGCCTGAAAACCGCGATTACTACCGCTTCAATGGTTCATTGACCACGCCACCTTGCTCCGAGGGCGTGCGTTGGCTGGTTATGAAACAGCCGATTAGCGCATCCAAAGCGCAGATCGAGCAGTTTCTGCAGGTGGTCCATCACCACAACAACCGCCCCGTGCAAGCGGTTAACGCCCGCCCTGTGTTGGAATAGTTGGAATAAGCACAGTGCGCGACGGCGCGCTGGGCTGGCTGCTGATAGCTGCCCGGCGTTGCCGATAAGGCAAGGGGCAGGGACGCCCAGTTTTATGGCCGTGTTAGCCATATCGCCAGCAAGATGGCGTTCTCAAACAACCCGTATAGCATTGATTTTTTGTAGGAGCGGGCCATGCCCGCGAAACGCATCGCGGCCATGGCGGAGTGCCGCCCAGCCGCTCCTACTTCCCCTGCTTCTCGACAACGATATAGCGCTTGCCGCCACTGCGTTTGGCCACGTACATGGCTTCATCCGCGCGCCGAACCAGATGCAGATCGCTCTGGCCGTGCTCAGGGTAGACCGCGATACCCAGGCTGGGCGCGCTTATCAGGGCGTTGCCTTCCAGAAGGTAGGGGGCGCTCAGGGCGACAAGGATTTTCTCGGCCACCAGAATGGCGTCTTCCTGCCTGCTGATGTTGTCCAGCAGAACTGCGAATTCGTCACCGCCCAGGCGGCTGACCGTATCGGATTCGCGCACGCACTGCCTGAGGCGGTGAGCGACTTCCCGTAGCAGGTGGTCGCCCGTGGTGTGACCAAAGGTGTCGTTGATGTGCTTGAAGTTATCCATGTCGAGATACAGCACCGCCAGCCGTAATGAATCGCGCTGCGCCCGTTGCAGCGAACCGCGCAAGCGGTCCAGAAACAGCGCACGGTTGGGCAGTTCGGTCAGCTGGTCGTACTGCGCAAGAAACTCCAGGCGCGTTTGCGTGTGTTTACGCTCTATCGCCGCCGCCACCTGGCTCGCCACAAACTGCAGCAGCTCCTTGTCCTGTTCGGTGTAACGCACGGCCTCGCAATAGCTGCGCAGCACCAGCGCACCGATGGTCTCGGTGCCCGATATCAGCGGCACACCCAGCCAGCCCAGGGCAGGCTGGCCGGCCAGCGTGGCGCTCTTTGCCAGCAGCTGTTCGGCCGTTTCGGGGGTTAGCAACAGGGCTTCACCGGAGCGAATGATCGCGGCACTGAAGTCGTCCGAACTCAGCGGCTGGGGCGAGGGCGGCGGTGCAGACTGATCGGCGTAATAGGGAAAGCTGAGCTGCTCATTCGCGGCGTCGTATAGCGCCACAAAAAAACCTTCGGCGGGCAGCAATTGGCCGATCACCTCGTGCACTCGCCTGTAGAGCGTCTGCAGCTCCTCGGCTGAGTGGGCCACTTCCGATATGGCATACAGGGCGGCCTGCATCGCTTCGGCCCGCTTGCGCTCGGTAATGTCCCGCGCCACGCCCACCCGCACCTGCTCGGCCTCCAGCCATTGGGCAGACCACATGATATGAATGACATGACCGTCTTTATGAATGTAACGGTTCTCATGATCCTGGGAGGGTTGGCCCAGATTAATGCGCTCTACGAGCGCCCGGCTGGCGGCGCGGTCGTCGGGGTGCATCAATTCAAAGGCGGTGCGGCCAATCATTTCCTCGGGCCGATAACCGAAGACGCGCTCGCTGGCCGCGCTCACCGATAGAAAGCGCCCCTCTTTATCCACTACGCAGACAACGTCCAGCAGCAGATCCAGGAGTTTGTCGTGAGGCAGGTGTTTTTTTGACGTCATGGCAACAAATATACGGCTATGCCGGCTGGCTTCGCTAGCACGATGATTCTCCCTGACAGTGCCCTATACCTAATGGTTCTTTAGCCTGAGGCGATAGTGCCGCGCGGCGTCAGAGCCAGGTCAAACCTATGCTGATGATGATTCCGGTAATGACCAGCAGCATCAGGCAGTAGCCCATGATGTCTTTTGCCTTCAGCCCGGCAATCGCCAGTACGGGCAACGCCCAGAAAGGTTGTAGCAGGTTGGTCCAGGCATCACCCCAGGCCACGGCCATCGCCACACGGGGAATGCTCGCCCCCAGTTCCTGAGCCGCGGGCAACATGACGGGGGCCTGAACAGCCCATTGCCCGCCGCCGGAGGGCACGAAGATATTCACCAGGCCGGCGCTGATAAAACTCCAGAACGGCAAGCTCTCGGCCGTAGCAATGGAGACAAATCCAGCAGAAATACTGGCGGCCAGCCCCGAAACGGTCATCACACCCATGATCCCGGCATAAAACGGAAACTGGATCACGATGCCGGCGCTGCCCTTAACTGCTTCGTTCAGGCTGTCCAATAACCGGCGTGGGGTCTGGTGCAAAATGATCGCCAGAAACAGGAACATAAAATTCACGATGTTCAGGTTCAGCCCGCCGTCTTTGAGAAAGTACTGAAAGATAAAGGCAAGGCCACCGGCCCCCACAAGCCAGGCCAGAACCCGGCTATTTTCCAGGTGCTCCGCCGGGCGGGTGATAGTGATCTGGGTGTCGGGCAGATCATCCAGTACCTTCGGGTCTACATAGACACTGTCCTCTGCGCTGGGCAGCATCAGGCGATTGACTGTCGGCACCACAATAAACAGCGCGAGCACGATGGCCAGGTTAAAGAACGCGAAAATCGTTTCGCCCGTGCCAATGACCCCAATCACGCTTTGGCTGAAATGCCCCTCGGTGGCGATGACGAGCGGAATTGACCCGGCCAGGCCACCGTGCCAGACGATAAAACCCGAGTATGCGCTGGCAATCAGCAGCGGATAGTGCACGCGGATCTGGCGCGCCAGGGCTTTGGCAAACAACGCCCCAACCACCAGGCCAAAGCCCCAGTTAATCCAGCTGGCGATCAACGCCACAAAGGTGACCAGAACAATCGCCTGCCCCGGCGTTTTCGCGAGGGACGCGAGGCGGTTGAGGATGTCCCGCACCAGTGGGGTGCTGGCCAGCATAAAACCGGTCACCAGCACGAGCAGCATCTGCATCGAGAAGCTCAACAGGTTCCAGAAGCCCTCTCCCCACATATTGATCACAGCCATCGGGCCATGGCCTTCAACAATAATCGCGGCAGCAAACGCCACCAGAGTGAGTATCAGCACGAATATAAAAGGATCCGGCAGGTATCGCTCTACCAGCTTCACTAGGGGTTTGGCTGCACGGTCAAGCATGTTGAATGCCTCCATTATTTTAAAATTGTCATTGGAGTTTTCCGGATGTCTCCTCTCGGAGTAATGCCACTCGAAGCGGAGCCCGGTGTATTACCAGACCCCGGATAGTGCATAACTGCTGCAAAATTATTTGCTGCAGTAATACGTGGCAAGAATGCTTCAACGCGCAGGTGTGACACTGCGGCGACGGATCTCCATATCGGTGTAAATATCCACAGGGCCAGCGAATGAGTACTCGTATCGAATTGACGATCAACCCAGGCGAGGATGCGCGCGCAGCTATCCTTCGGCCTTTGCGGGCTTATAACGTTGCTCGGGCGGGTGATCCCAAACCAGAAGCCATCGCGCTGCTCGTGCGTGATGAGCATAGCAACGAAATTATTGGCGGCCTGTATGGCGAGATTTTTTATCGTTGGCTATTTATCGAGTTGCTGGCCATACCTGAGCAGGCAAGGGGACAAGGCACAGGGTCACGCCTGATGACCATGGCCGAAGAGGTTGCGCGTGAAAAAGGCTGTGTCGGGATCTGGCTTGATACCTTTGATTTCCAGGCCCCCGGGTTTTACCAACGGCATGGCTTCACTGAATTCGGTCACCTCGAAGATTTCCCTCCAGAGCATCAGCGCCTGTTTTTCCAGAAGCGCCTGACCTAAGCCATTGGCCACAGCAGCGGCAGCACATGCTCGCGAAGCAGCGGTGCCAGTGCCTCCGGCAGTGCGTCGCCGGGGGCGAGCCAGCGCAGCTCTTCCAGCTCGGCGGCGGCGCTGACGCTGTGGGGCAGGTGGGCCTGGAAGACGCTGGCGTCGATCCAGGTGTCGGCCTCATTGGCGGCAGCGGCGCGGAACTGGCCGAGTGGTTGTAGCGCGGCGGCTGGCAGGCTGAGGTTGAGTTCCTCCTGCAGTTCGCGGGTCAGGGCGGTGATGGCGTTTTCACCGGGCTCGGCTTTGCCGCCGGGCAGCATAAAGGCCTGGGTGTTGCGTTTGCGCACCAGCAGCAGGCGGCCGGCGTCGTCAATCAGGCAGGCGGCGGAAATGGTCAGTGTGGTCATGGCTTTTTCGCTTGGGTTGATGTGGCTCTGTGTGCAGTGCTGCATTTGATTCGCTGATTACCGGCTTGCTCTATCCCATTTATCACGGCGGTGAGGGCAAGCAGCAATCGCCGAGGCTCGGCCGACTGTCGCTAAAGCCCAGCGGTGGCACGACGAACACCCCGTGGCAGGGTGCGTGCGCGAAAGCGCTATGGGCTTGCCTCAAGATTGCTTGATCGTTTGCAGGTTCTGCGTGAACGGCCTGGCCTCACGGGATAAGTCGAACCTATTGCGTCACGGCGGACTCAGAGGTTAATGCGCCCAACGCAGGAGAGGTAGATGAATTTCGCCGACCGTATTCTGACAACCCTGCAGGCCGAGTTTTCCGACCTCGGCCAGGTGGAGGACCTGACCCGCGCCACCCTGCGCCTTGTCCTGGCCATAGTGCTGGGCGGCTTGCTGGGCTATGAGCGCGAGGTAAAGGGCAAGGCCGCGGGTGTGCGTACGCATATGCTGGTGTGCCTGGGGGCCAGTGTCTTCGTCATGTTGCTGGAGATCGAAGGCGCGGATCACGATGCCATGAGCCGAGTGATTCAGGGCGTCGTCGCCGGTATCGGCTTTCTCTGCGCCGGCACCATCCTCAAGGGCGAGCACATTGCCGATGTGCAGGGCCTGACCACCGCCGCCGGCTTATGGGCCACTGCGGCCGTAGGCGTGGCCGTGGGGCTGGGCCATGAAGCGACCGCGGTGCTCGGCACCCTGATGGCGCTGCTGATCCTGCATGTCGTGCCGCTGTTTCTGGACCCCAAGCCCAACGGCAAGGAGGGCAAGCCGGAATAGGCTGCCCCCACTCAACTGACAGTCGCAGCCGCCTAAGGCTGCGCCCGCTCATAGGCACCCAGGTCGCACACCGCGACGCCATCGCCGGTGCCGTCGAGGGGGCGTGGCTGGCGGCGCTGGTCGTGGCCGCTGCAGGAGCCGAGTCCGGCATCCAGGGCCATGCTGCCGGGGCGCAGGGCCAGGGTCTGGGTCAGGCCGCCGTTGTCCGCCAGTGGTTCGAGCAAGTGACTGAACACCCGTTCGGCGGTTTCGTGGCGGTCCGCGGTGCAAGTACTGGTGGGCGAACTGGTCAGCAGGCCGACCGCGCGATAGCTTGAGACGGGCCCGTAGGTGATGCAGTCGGCGGCCTGATCGCTTTCATACGGGTCGTAGTTGCCGACCATCAGGCTGTTGCGGATCAACACCTCGCCTCGATTCACCAGCGCCGGGCCGCTGGAGGCAGCGATGCTGACGTTGATCAGTGTGGCGCTCGGTACCGGCTCGCTGGGGGATTCCACATAGCCGTTGTAGAGGGCGCTCCAGTTATTGCTCAGGGTGCTGTTGCTCAGCTTAAGCAGCCCCGTCCCGGTATTGAAGATGGCACCGCCGCCGCCCATTTCCGCGTGTTGATTGACGGTGAACAGGCTGCGCGCGATATCGGCCGTGCCCAGGTTGTAGAGTGCGCCGCCATGCCCACGGTCGGCCTGGTCATCGACGCTGTTACGGTCGAAGTGGCTGTCGCGCACCAGCAGCACGCCGGTATTGAAGATGGCCCCGCCACGGCCGAAGTTGTTGCCGTAATACAGCCCCATCGCCTTGCTGCGCTGGAACGTCGAGGCATAAATCTGCGCGCTGCCGTAGTTGGCCAGAGCCCCGCCCTGGCCCCAGTCGAATGCTTCGGCAAGCGGTGCTGGGCTGGCTATCGAATGCGGGGTGCTGACCTGGTTGTTGTCCAGCCGCACCTGACGCAACAGCAGCTCGGCATGGTTTTCCAGCGCGCCGCCGTTGCGTCCCGAGCGGCCGTTTTCCAGGCTCAGGCGCAGCAATGACAGGCGCGCGCCGGGGCGCACCTCGAACAAGCGGCTTTCGACCTGGCTGATAATCCGCGTCTGCTCCTCGCCGCTGCCCTGAATGGTCAGCTCGCCCAGCACATCGAAGTCGCCGTCGAGATTGTCGTCCTCATCGCCGGCGAAGCCGTTGGCATCCGGCAGGCTCGGCCGGCTGAGCACATAGTTGCCGGGTGCCAGGCGGATATGCTGCGCGCCGCTGGCCTGGTTGGCCGCCGTTATCGCATCGCGCAGGGAGCAATGGGCATCGCAGATGCCGTCGTATTCATCGGCGCTGAGGGTGACCTGCAACGGCTCGCCGGCGAACGCGCCGCTAGTCGTCAGCAGGCCGCACAGCAGCGTTATCCGGCCGTTGAGGGCAAGTGTCATGGTGAGTCCTTGTAAGTGACAAACAACGGGCTTGGGTACTTGTGCGGCTCGCTAGCGGCGGCAAAGCGCGGGGCACCTTTGCTCAAGGAGGTGGCGGCTATGTAAGCCGCCTCAGGTGTGGAGTCCGCGGCGGCGTGGGGAGTTCAGTCATCCGGCAGATTTGCGGACGGAAGGAAGCAAGAGGCGGAGCAGTGTGGATGCCTACCTCGTGGAAAATTACTCAGCCAGGCTGCGCATCACTCAATGCACGATAAGCCGCTCGCGCACCAGCGCCTGGGCCTGCTGGGTCATCTGGTCGAGTAGGCGATCGCGCTGTTTCTCCGCATCGCTCATGGCCCGCTTGCCGTGCTGCTTCACCAGGTAGGCATGGATCTGCCGGACTTCGGTGGACTGGAAAATCGGTGCCAGGTCCTGCACGGCCAGCATGCCGTCCGAGCTGTAGTTTCTGGTGTTCATCAGCACCTGCGGCCCGCGCGCTGCCAGCACCTGAAAGCCCATGGCCTCGAAGGTGGCGACCTTGCCCGCCACGCAGGCCAGTTCGGCATGCGGGCGGCGGCTGATTATCTGTTGCAGCATGGCGCGGGCAATGCCCTGGCGGCGATGGCTGGCTTGCACGGCCATATAGGCCAGGCTACAGGCCTCGGGATCGTCCTTGACCGGCAGGTAAAGGACGAAACCCAGCACCTGCGAAGGGTCCTGATCATCCAGGGCCAGGATCAACCGCGCGCGGGTCGCCTGGGCACTGTCCATCGCCTGCAGATACAGGTGCATCTCGTAGCCGATGACGTACTGGTACAGCTGGTAGAGGGGATTGCTGGGCGTCAGCGATACCGGGCTGATGTCGCTGAAGTAGTCCACCACCATCTGCAGGATCTGGCTTTTCAGCGACTCGGGGGGCGGGGTGTCCAGGTGAACTAGGGTGAACATCGGTAATCTGGCTCCGTGGCGGTCGCATTGGCGAGGCGGCGTTGGCAGCATTGTAACGCCCGCCTGCTCGACGCGTGCCCACTGGCTTGGTGGCGCAGCTTGGCCGGCGGCACCGGCGTGCCCCAGTGCGGGTCAGTTTCGCGGCCCCCGCCCCGCCGAACCGGGCGGGGCTTCTATACTGTTGCGGTACACGCGGGTCTTCTGCGCAAGGCAGAGGGCGTGCTTTCAAGGCTGTGGCCGGGAGGCTGAGGTGGACAAGCAGCAACAGGCAGGCGCTGGCCTTTCTCGGCGTCATTTTCTTTATGGTGGTTTCATTCTCGGCGGCGGCCTGCTGGCCGGCCCGGTGCTGGCGGGGCAGGGCTGCCGAACGAACACCGGCGACATCCTCGGCCCCTACTACCGCTTCGGTGCACCCTTCCTGAGCAAACTGGCGGGGCCGGATGAGCCGGGCGAGCGCCTGGTGGTGAGCGGCAGCGTGTTCAGCGCCGACTGCCGCACGCCCATCCCCAATGCCCTGGTCGAGGTCTGGCAGGCCAACGGTGCGGGCCTTTACGACACCCAGACCCCCGGCAACTTTACCGACAAGGGCAACTTCCACCTGCGCGGCATGCTCTACACCGACGCCCAGGGGCGTTACCGCATCGAGACGGTTATGCCCGGGCGCTACCCGGTGCCGCCTAACCTGCCGGGGCTTGAGCAGTACGCCGGGATCACCCGGCCGGCGCATATCCACTTCCGGGTGATGGAATCGCTGCACGTGCCGGTGACCCTGCAGCTGTACTTCGAAGGCGACCCCTATATCGCCAAGGACCCCTGGGCCAGCGCGCACCCGGACAACGTCATCGCCCTGGAAGCGGATGGCGAGGGGCGGCGCGGTGCCTTCGATATCGTCCTGGGCAGAGGATCTAGCTAGGGAGCGATAGCGGGCGGTGCGGGCAATCTGCGGGGTGGAGCGCTACCCCGTGTACAGCCAGGCCGTGAAGAACCGGGGCGCTCGCTGCATCCATGCTTCCCGTGTCCGGCTTCGGCTATGATGCGCCACCGCAAACAGCGGATCGCCATTCATCAGGTCACTATGTCCGTCAATGCCCTCTATACCGACCTGTCCGATTATTACGATCTGATGTGCGCCGATATCGATTACCAGGCGCAAAGCCAGGCTATCCACCGGCTGCAGCAGCTGTTCGGCAACGCCGGCACCCGCCACCTCGATCTGGCCTGCGGCACCGGGCCCCATGTGCGGCATTTTATCGATGCCGGCTACAGCAGCAGCGGCCTGGACATCAACCAGCCCATGCTGGACAAGGCCGCCATGCGCTGCCCGCAAGCGCATTTCTCCGTGCAGGATATGTGCAGCTTCACGGTGAAAGAGCCACTGGACCTGATCACCTGCTTTCTCTATTCCATTCACTACAGCGGCGCAATCGAGCGGCTGAGAGCCTGCATCGCCAGCGTGCATGCGGCCCTCGATACCAATGGCCTGTTCTGCTTTAACGTGGTCGACAAGGGCAAAATCGACAACCGCCTGTTTGCATCCCATACCGCCACGCATGCCGAAAGCCTGTTCACCTTTAGCTCCGGCTGGCATTACAGCGGCGAGGGCGAGCAGCAATCGCTGCGGCTCAGTATCGAAAAGACGAGCGTCGCGCAAACCCAGCTGTGGCACGACGAACACCCCATGGTCGCCGTAGGCTTTGTTGAGCTACAGGCGCTGTTGCAGCCGTACTTTGACGTGCATGTGCTTGAGCATGATTACCAGAAGATCCTCCCCTGGGATGGTGCTTCCGGGAATGCGCTGTTTGCCTGCGTAAAGATTTAGTGGGTTGATCAACAGCGCGGGTGAGCCGCCCGTGTTGACCCTGCGATGCGCATACCCAGGCTGCCTTGCTGGTTGTGGGAGAGGCCGGGCGGCGCTCCGCTTTAGCCGCGAAGTGATCAGTTCGGCTTTGCAGTAAGGTCGGGCCGCGTAGGTCGGGCCGCGCAGGCCGGGCTACGCAGGTGGAACGTGGCGATATCCATGCGCAGGCTAAGGCCGAATCGCAGGTTGGCGGTTTGACGCCGCTGATGCACTTGAGGGATTACTCCGCTGCGCTTTGCCCTTGCGGCGAAACCAGTAGAAGCGGACAGCGGAGAAAAATCTGCCCCCGGTGACGCCCGCTAAGTTTGCTAGCGCACAGACGCCCACCCGCCGCGAACACAGAGTGAAGTGTCGTCCTCTGTGGAATCGGGCAAAACGCCAGAGCATTTCATAAGGCGTCGCATTGGAGTCAATCATATGAGTATTCCCAAACTGCTGTTTACCGGCATCCTGCTCTCCACCCTGGGGCTGAGCGGCTGCTCGAATATGTCCCATCAGGACAAGACAACCGCTGGCGGCGCAGTAATTGGCGGTGCGGCCGGTCACCTGTTATGCGGCGGCGTGCTGTGCACTGGCGTCGGTGCCGCCGTGGGCGGGGTGATTGGTCACGAAGTTGGCAAGGACGATAAAAAGAAATAGGCCGAGCAGCCTGAGGGCTGCGAAGCCTTCTGGGTGAATTCGTCGCTTATTGTTGTTCTTGGGTACGGTTTACGCGTTGTGCTCTGCCTTGCGTAGCGCTTGTGGCCATCAAGGTGGACAAGCTTCGCGTTGTCCACCCTTGCCGCCACCGTGCGCCGGCAGTTGGTTTTCAGGCCGGTTCTGGCGTGCGGTTTACCTGCAGCGCCCGCTGCAGCTTTACCACCAGGGCATCGACCTGGCTCAGGCCTGAGCCACCGACTCGGCCAGCAGCTCACCACTCACTTCCTGGCCCTCGATGGCAATCTGGTGCACCCGGGTAATGCCGATAAAGCCGAGGGCGTGATCAGGCTTGGCTCCAGATGGTGTATCTCTTACACAACGATTCCGCTTGGCCTCCTGATGGGCCGTTTGGCGTCGTCTGCGAGATTGTTGACGCAAACCAGCGCTGCGTAGGATGGGTTGAGCAGCGCGATACCCATGCGGTCGATTACAGGCTTGATGGGGATCGCTGCGCCCCACCTACGCGGCCCGCCCCATCCTACGAATCGGCCGCAACCCCGTAGGAGCGGCCTTGGCCGCGATGCTTCTGCCGTTGCTCTGCTTTTGCCCTTCGCTCTGCCTTCCACAAATCGCCCAAACAACGCGGTCCCCGAATCCCGTCAGGAGGCCGAAACGCAGCGAAGCGGAGTAATAGCCGAAGGGCGAGTGTGGCGAGTAAAGAGAAAGTAACTCGCCGTAAGGGTGAAACCCGTAATAGCGGTTAACGGAAATCGTGTCCCCTATTGTTTTTCGGAGCGTGGGGACGGTCAAATCGCGCACGCGAAAAAAAGCCGGCTGATTGGGCCGGCTTTCTTTCTGGCAGCAGTTCCGATGTAGTCATGCGAGGTTCTCGATCAGACAGTCGGAGCTACCTTAGGCAACGCGGCTTTCGATCAGACGGTCAGAACCACCTTCGGCAACGCGGTTGTCGATCAGGCGGTCAGAGCCACCTTCGGCGACGCGGTTTTCGATCAGACGGTCAGAGCCACCTTCGGCAACGCGGTTTTCGATCAGACGGTCGGAGCCACCTTCGGCAACGCGGTTTTCGATCAGACGGTCGGAACCACCTTCGGCAACGC
>CAZOEC010000017.1:0-48143 GCA_964578635.1 uncultured Pseudomonas sp. | reverse complement strand
GCGAGATCGTGCTGTTCGAGAACGTGCGCTTCAACAAGGGCGAGAAGAAGAACAGTGATGAGCTGGCCCAGCAATACGCCGCCCTGTGCGACGTATTCGTTATGGATGCCTTCGGCACCGCTCACCGCGCCGAGGGTTCGACCCATGGCGTAGCCAAGTTCGCCAAGGTGGCCTGCGCCGGCCCGCTGCTGGCTGCCGAGCTGGATGCTTTGGGCAAGGCCCTGGGTAACCCGGCCAAGCCAATGGCGGCGATTGTTGCGGGCTCCAAGGTGTCGACCAAGCTCGACGTACTCAATAGCCTCAGCCAGATCTGCGACCAACTGATCGTCGGTGGCGGTATCGCCAACACCTTCCTCGCTGCCGCCGGTTTCCCGGTCGGCAAGTCGCTGTATGAAGCCGATCTGCTCGACACCGCCAAGGCCATCGCGGCCAAGGTCAGCGTGCCGCTGCCGGTTGACGTGGTAGTCGCCAAAGCCTTCGCCGAAGACGCCGAAGCCACCGTCAAGCTGGTGGCCGATGTGGCTGAAGACGACATGATTCTGGATATCGGCCCGCAGACCGCGGCGCAGTTCGCCGAATTGCTGAAATCCTCGAAGACCATCCTGTGGAACGGCCCGGTTGGCGTGTTCGAATTCGACCAGTTCGGCAACGGCACCAAGGTCCTGGCCCAGGCCATCGCCGAAAGCCCGGCGTTCTCCATCGCCGGTGGTGGCGACACCCTGGCGGCCATCGACAAATACGCCGTGGCCGACAAGATTTCCTATATCTCCACTGGCGGCGGTGCGTTCCTCGAGTTCGTCGAGGGCAAGGTGCTGCCGGCTGTGGAAGTGCTTGAAGCACGCGCCAAAGGGTGAAAAGCCTGATCAGGGAGCGAGCCGCGATGCTGAAACAGACCGCTCTGCTGGCATTGTTCGGCCTGCTGGGTGCCTGCGCCAGTCAGCCCGCGCCGTCGGATAACTGGACGCGCTGGGTTTGCGACAGCCAGGCCGAAGTGCTCTGGCGCTTCGCCGACAGCAGCCGCGAGTCCGTTGATCTGCGCCTGGGCGGCGGCGATATCGTCTATCGTCTGAGCCAGGAGCCCGCGGGCTCGGGCGCGCTGTACAGCGATGGCCAGCTGTCCTTTCACAGCAAGGGCGAAGAAGGGCTGGTCTACTGGACGGCCAATGACGACCTGATCGGTCGCGGCTGCAAGGCACCCTGACCACGATTTGAATGCAGGCCGGGTTCACCCCCGGTCTGAATGACTTGAATAGCGCCTGCCCCTGCGGCAGGCTTGCACGATTAACGAGCCCCACCGGGAGAAAGAACACCATGGCACTTATCAGCATGCGCCAGATGCTCGACCACGCCGCCGAATTCGGCTACGGCGTGCCGGCCTTCAACGTCAACAACCTCGAGCAGATGCGCGCCATCATGGAAGCGGCTGACAAGACCGATTCCCCGGTGATCGTCCAGGCTTCCGCCGGTGCCCGCAAATACGCCGGTGCGCCGTTCCTGCGCCACCTGATCCTGGCCGCTATCGAAGAATTCCCGCATATCCCGGTGTGCATGCACCAGGACCACGGCACCAGCCCGGACGTCTGCCAGCGCTCGATCCAGCTGGGCTTCAGCTCGGTGATGATGGACGGCTCGCTGAAAGAAGACGGCAAGACCCCGGCCGACTACGACTACAACGTCGCCGTCACCCAGCAGACCGTGGCGTTTGCCCACGCCTGCGGCGTGTCGGTGGAAGGTGAGCTGGGTTGCCTGGGCAGCCTGGAAACCGGCATGGCCGGCGAAGAGGACGGCGTTGGTGCCGAAGGCATTCTCGATCACAGCCAGATGCTGACCGACCCGGAAGAAGCCGTCGACTTCGTCAAGCGCACCCAGGTCGACGCCTTGGCCATCGCCATCGGCACCAGCCACGGCGCGTACAAGTTCACCAAGCCGCCTACCGGCGACGTGCTGGCCATCGACCGCATCAAGGAAATCCACAAGCGCATCCCGAACACCCACTTGGTGATGCACGGTTCTTCTTCGGTTCCGCAAGAGTGGCTGGCGATCATCAACCAGTACGGCGGCGACATCAAAGAAACCTACGGCGTGCCGGTCGAGGAAATCGTCGAAGGCATCAAGTACGGCGTGCGCAAGGTCAACATCGACACCGACCTGCGTCTGGCGTCCACCGGTGCCATGCGCCGCCTGATGGCCACCAACCCGAGCGAGTTCGATCCGCGCAAATTCTTCGGTGCCACCGTTACCGCCATGCGCGATATCTGCATCGCCCGTTACGAAGCCTTCGGCACCGCCGGCAATGCCTCGAAGATCAAGCCGATCTCCCTGGAAGGCATGTTCCAGCGTTATGCCAAGGGTGAGCTGGCCGCCAAGGTCAACTGATCCCGGCGCAGCACCTGCGCGTCTCAAGAAAACGCCGCGTCTCCTCCTGGGGGCGCGGCGTTTTTGTGCCTGTGGCAGTGCCTCAGAGCGCGGTGCTGAGCAAGGGTCGGTGTTCGACGCTCAGCTTGTCGAAGTGCGCCGCGCCGGCTTCGGTTTCATAGCCGCTGTTGTCCTGGGTATAGACCCCGGCCTTGAAGTACAGCGGTTTGCTCGCCCAGGCCGAGTCGAGCCGGGTGCTCCACTTGGCCCCGTTGAGGTTGATCGCCAGGGTTCCCTTCGGCGTCAGATGCAGGACGTAGGTGAAGCGCTGGTTCAGCGCGATGCCGCTGGCCAGGGTCACGACCTGGATCGCTGCCTCGGGAGTGAGGCGCACCTTGGCGACGATATTGCCGCTGGCGGAGGAGGTCTTGTACTGATACTCCAGCTTGACCAGTGGCATGGAGCTTTTGTAAGCGTGGATCTGGCCAATCACCAGTTTGCCGGTGGAGGGCACCTGGCTGACGTTCAGCGCGGCGCGCAGGAAGTGATCCGCGCTGGGGTAGATCCAGTTGCGCAGGCTGCCGTCGGGGTAGGTTTCGCGCAGCTCACTGCGTGGGTACTTCGCGGTTTCGGTGGTGCTGCCGTTGACCGGGGCCCAGAAGAAGATCGCGCCGTTCTTGGACTGGAAGTAGTGATCCTGATAACCGCCGGCCAGGGCCGGGGTTTCGATGGTGGTGGCGGGAACGCCGACCGGAATGCTCAGATTCCACATGGCGAGGTCGATCATGCTTGATGCTCCTGAAAGGCAGAGGCTTCAGTCAGTCGAGGGCACTACTCATCCAGGAGTTAGTAAGGGCTACTTGGCGTTCCAGCCGGTGACGCAGGCGAACTAGAAGGGGCAGGGTTGCCCTTGTCGGGAGGCAGGACTGCCTCCGCGACACCTGTATAGCGGCAGAAGTTCAAAATGGATGACAACCGTTCGTCGTGTAATTGACGCCAATATTTTGTCCTGGCGATATTCGAGCCGGCCTGCCGCCGATCATGGCCCGCGAATCGCTGCAGGCGCTGCGGGAGGGGCGCGCAGGGGCACCAGGTAAAACCCTGTAAAACACCCAGGCCACGGTGGCCGACGGGCTGCGCCATACTCGCTGCACTGTCGTCCCGGGAAACCTCCACCCATGTCCAGCAAGCCACGCCTGTTGCTCGCCTTCGTTCTCGCCGTGTTGCTGACCAGCTTGCTCGCTTCGATCTTCCAGACCCAGGCTAACCTCGCCGCCCTGCAGGCGCTTGGCGCGCCCATGCCGCTGGGCGTGCGCCTGGGTACCACCTGCCTGGACCTGTTCGGCTTCGCTCCGACCTTCGCCCTGTTGACCGCCCTCGGCTTCGCCTGCGCTCTGCCGCTGGCGGTGTGGAGCGCGCGCCGCCTGCCGCCTCTGCGCTGGGGCATCTTCGTCCTGGCCGGTGCCGCGGCGATCTGGACGGCATTGGCCCTGGCCAATGCGCTGGCCCCGATGCCGACGCTGATCGCTGCCGACCGCAGCTGGTTCGGCACCCTGGGGCTGATGGCCAGTGGCAGTGCGGGTGCGCTGCTGTTTGGCCTGCTTGGCCGGCGGGTACGTTATCGAACGCAACCGACGCCATCCGCCTCCCTATGACAAGGCCCTGCCCATGTTGAGAACCACCCTGGTGCTGCTTGGCACCCTGGCCATCAGCGCGCCAGCGCTGGCCATGGACTACCGCATCGAAACCGTCACCGCCGGCCTCGAACACCCCTGGTCCCTGGCCTTTCTGCCGGACGGGCGGATGCTGGTGACCGAGCGCGTCGGTCGCCTGCGGATTATCGCCAGGGACGGCAGCCTCGACCCCGAACCGGTCGCCGGCGTGCCCGAGGCCTTTGTGGCTGCCCAGGCGGGCCTGATGGAGGTGCTGCCCGATCCCGATTTCGCCAGTAATCAATGGCTTTATCTGAGCTACGCCTATGGCACCGAGCAGGCCAACAACACCCGCCTGGCCCGTGGCCGCCTGGTCGATGGCCGACTGCAGGACGTCGAGGTGCTGTTTAGCGCCCTGCCGGCCAAGGCCGGTGCGGCCCACTATGGCGGGCGCATGGCCTTTCTTCCGGACCAGACCCTGGTGCTGACCCTGGGCGATGGCTTCGATTGGCGCGAGCAGGCGCAGAACCCGGCCAATCATCTGGGCAAGATCGTCCGGCTCCATCGTGACGGCAGCGTGCCGGCGGACAACCCCCTGGTCGGGCAGGCCGGGGCGGCTGCGGAGATCTACAGCCTGGGTCACCGCAATGTCCAGGGCATCTACTACGATGCCCGCCTGCAGCGCCTCTACAGTCACGAGCATGGCCCCCGCGGCGGCGACGAGCTGAACCTGATCGAGCCCGGCTACAACTATGGCTGGCCGCTGATCACCTATGGGGTGGATTACACCGGCGCGCAGATTTCGCCCTACACCGAGCTGCCCGGCCTGCAGCAGCCGCTGCTGCACTGGACGCCTTCGGTGGCCCCGTCGAGCCTGACCCAGTACCGCGGCGCGCTGTTCCCGGAATGGCAGGGCGATCTGTTTGCCTCGACCCTGGCCGAACGCAGCGTGCGGCGCATCCGTATGCTGCACGGCAAACTGGCGGGCGAGGAAATTCTGTTCGAAGAGCTGGAGGAACGGATTCGCGATGTGCGCAGCGGCCCGGACGGTGCGCTTTATCTGCTCACCGACAACGCCCAGGGGCGGGTGCTGCGGGTGGTGCCGGCCGAGTAGTCTGCTGCAGGGCGCTGCTTGAACTGCGGCGGTTGTTGCCGGGACAATCGCGCCCTGGCTGAACAAGGATCCCTGCCATGGACGAACGCAATCCCTACGCGGCTCCGGCCGCAAGCCTGGGCACAACCCGCCGCGTCAATCCGCCGGGCTATGGCCTGTACCTGGGCTGCAATCTGCTCTATGCCCTGCTGATGCTGGGCAGTCTGGCGATTCTTCTGCTGGGCGGGCGGATTGCCCTCGAATGGTCGCATCTGCTGGTGATCGGGATCTTTCTCGCACCACTGGTCAGTTGCCTGCTGGTGGTGGGTGAGTACTCACGGCTGTTCGCGCGCTGGCGCTGGTTGCAGGGGCTGCTTTGCGCGGTGCTGTTGCTGTTCTGCCTGCAGGACCTGGCTCGCGTGGCGCTGCTGGGGATAGGCGTGTTTATGACCCTGGTGAATCTGTTCTCGCTGCTGACGAGCAGTCATTTCCAGCGGCTGCGCCAAGAGGCACACAACCCGCCTTGGCCGGGCGGGGGCGAGTGAATGCGTATTTGCGCCCGGCAATGCCTTGGTTACACTGCGCGGCCATCGGTTGTCCGTCGCTGTCCGTGCCCATGTCGTCGCTGAAATACCTGCAAGGCTACCCCGTCGAACTTCAGGACAAGATCCGTCAGCTGATCGCCGAGCAGCGCCTGGGCGATTACCTGGCGCGTTCCTACGGCGGCAAGCATGACATCCAGAGCGACAAGGCCCTGTATGCCTATATCCAGGGCCTCAAGCAGGAACACCTGCGCAATGCCCCGGCGATCGACAAGGTGCTGTATGACAACCGCCTCGACCTGACCCACCGCGCCCTCGGCCTGCATACGGCGATCTCGCGGGTGCAGGGTGGCAAGCTCAAGGCGAAGAAGGAGATTCGCGTCGCCTCGCTGTTTCGCGAGGCCGCGCCGGAGTTTCTGCAGATGATCGTGGTGCACGAACTGGCGCACTTGAAGGAGGCCGAACACAACAAGGCTTTCTACAAACTCTGCGAATACATGCTGCCGGGCTACCACCAGCTGGAGTTCGACCTGCGCGTCTACCTGACCTGGCGCGAGCTGTCCTAGGGGGGGCGGTGTCGATAATTCGGCACTTCGTAGGGTGCGCCATGCGCACCGCCCAGGCTGAAGGTTATTGGTGCACAACGCGCAGACTGCGGGCCCCTGGTGCGCACAGCGCACCCTACGGTGAGGCGCACCGGCAGCCGGTGCGCGGGGCACCTAGTCGCGCAGCAGCAGGTTGAGCTGGTCGACCACCTCGGCCCAGTCGGCGTCTTCGAGAATTTCTTCGCGCAGAAAGTCCGCCTGGGACTTGTCCCAGAAGGGTGCGTCGGCCAGTTGGCAGCCCTGCGGCAGCGGCGAATGCTGTTTGATAAAGCGATCGATGGCGGCCGGGTCGTCGGTCAGGCCGAGTTGCTTGAACAGTGCGGACAGGCTGTGGGTGGGCGCTTGCATGCTGGTCTCCCTGGATAAGTCGGGGATGATTCCCTGAGCCTTCAACTGATAACACCTTTAGTCGACCGACAGAAGCTCGAACAGTTGCACGCCGCTGGCGATCTGCAGCGTTACCTGGTCGCCGCAGCCCTTGCCGAGCAGGGCACGGCCCAGGGGTGCCAGTGGGCCGATGACCTGCACGCTGTGGCCGTCCTGCTGCAGTTTTATCGCCGCGCCGTCCGGGCCGAGAAACAGGCACTGGCGCTTGTCGTCCTCGTCGGCCAGCCAGACCAGGGCACCGAGCTGCACGCCCTGGCTTTCGTCGAAGGGGCGCAGGACCAGCTGCTTCCAGGTGCTCAGGGTGTGGCGGATGGCCTGTGCGCGGCGGGCCTGGCCGGTGGCCAGGTAGGAGGCCTCCAGGCCCAGGGTGTCGTACTTGTTCTCGGCGATGTTTTCTTCGTCGGTGGCCGCCTCGTAGGCGGTCTGGGCCGCCTGCTGCGCCTGGCTCAGGGCAGTTTCGAGATGGGCGATGACCTGATGCAGCAGCTGCGCTTTGTTTAGGGTCGGCATGTTCTTGGCTGAGGCTAGGCTGAAGGGGCGAGATTAGCGGAAAACCGCCCCCTCGGGTGGTTACGCGATGCCCGAGTAGGATGGCGTTGAGCGTAGCGATACCCATCGAAGGCAATGTCTGCTCTCAGACCTGGCCATCCTTGCGCAGGTGGGCGGCCAGGGTGCGCAGCGGCCCGAGCTGGCGGCAGATCAGCGCCAGTTGGGTCTGCACCAGACGCTGCTGGTCGTCCAGGCTGTCGTCGGGCTGCTCCAGGCGGCTGGCCAGCTGTTCTTCCGCATCGCTGTGAATCGCCACCGGGCGTCCTTCGTTGAGGCACTGGGCGATCTCGTCGAGGCTGGCCGCCAGGTAATCGGCCCCCAGCCGCAGCGGATTGTCGCTGCCTTCCAGGCGGGTTTCGCCGCGGTGCGCGCCGAGCCCGGAGAGATAACTCAGCAGGGTGTGTGACAGCACCAGAAAGCGGAAACCGATATCCGCCTCCTTACGAAAGTGCCCGGGCTCCATCAGCATATTGCCCAGGGTGGTCGACAGGGTCGCATCGGCGTTGTGCGCATTGCGCCGCGCCAGGCGATAGGCCAGGTCGTCGCGTTTGCCGCTGGCGTACTGGGCGATGATCTGCTGCAGGTAGCGGCTGTTGCAGCTCAGGGTATTGGCCAGCAGCCGGTTGAGCCGGCGGCCCTGCCAGTCCGGCAGGATCAGAAACACCGCCAGGCCGGCGATCAGGCTGCCCAGCAGGGTATCCACCAGGCGCGGGATAAACAGACCGTAGCCGTCGCCCACCTGGTTGAAGCAGAACAGCACCAGCAGGGTGATGGCCGCCGTGGCCAGGGTGTAGCGGCTGCTGCGCAGGGCGAAGAACACCACCCCGGCCACCACCGCGAAAAACGCCTGCACCAGCGGGTTGGGGAACAGGTCGAACAGCGCCCAGCCGAGCAGCAGGCCGAGCACCGTGCCGCTGATCCGCTGCACCAGCTTGAGCCGGGTCGCGCCATAGTTCGGCTGGCAGACGAACAGGGTGGTCAGCAGAATCCAGTAGCCCTGGGTCGGGTGGATCCAGTGCAGCAGGCCGTAGCCGACGGTCAGGGCGCAGGACAGGCGCAGGGCATGGCGGAACAGCAGCGAGGTCGGCGTCAGCTGCAGGCGCAGACGCTCCCAGACATCCTTGAGCGATTGCGGCTCGCGGTCGAGCAGGCTGCTGTCCTGCTCCTCGGCCAGGGCATCGGGGCTGCTGGCGTTGCTCAGCAGCCCATCGAGGCTGCGCAGGTTGCCGGCCAGGGCCGTGAGGGAGCGCAGCAGGTGTCGCCAGGCCGGGTTGCTCTGCACTCGCAGGTGTTCCAGGGAGTCGTGCAGGTCGTCGAGGGCCTGGCCGCACAGCGTGCGGTACTCGAACGGCTGGCGCAGTTCGATGGCCTGGGCCAGGCGCTGGCAGGCCTGGCCGTGCAGGCGCAGCAGGCGCTGACAGCGGAACAGCACATCGCTGTGGAAGAAGGCTTCGGCCAGCTCGTTGTAGGGATAGTGCGAGGAGCTGGCGCGCTCGTGCAGGTCCTGGGCGAGGAAATACAGCTTGAGGTAGCGGCTGACCTTGGGCCCGGGACGGCCATTGCCGACCCGGTGCAGGATCACTTCCTTGCAGGCATTGAGCGCAGCCACGACCCGGCCGTTCTGCCTGGCCAGGGCCAGCCGCCGTTCTTCCACATCCAGCTGGCGTAGCGGCTCGAACAGCGCGGCCTTGAGCTTGAGGTACAGGCCCAGCTCGCGAAACAGCCGGGCCAGGCTGTGCTGCACCGGCTGGTTGGCGAACAGCGCATTCCAGATCACCGACAGCAGGCCGTACCAGGCCGCGCCCGCCACCAGCAGCAGGGGTTCCAGCCAGAGCCCGGCGCTGCCGCCACGCTGCTCCACGCCGATCATGCTGTACACCGCCAGGATCAGGGTCGCCGACCCCAGGGTGGCGTAGCGTTCGCCCAGGGCCCCGAGCATGGTCAGGGCGAAGCTGGCCAGGGCCAGGGCACTGACGAACAGCCAGGGGTGGGGAAACAGCAATTCCACCGCATAGGCCGCGGCGCTGAAACAGCCGAGGGTCACCAGCAGCGCCATCAGGCGGCCCTGCCAGCTGTCGTCGGTCTCGGCCAGGGCGCTGGCGATAACCCCGAGGAACAGCGGAATCAGGGCATGCATCCAGCCCTGCGCCCAGCACAGCAACAGCGCGCCGCTGAGGGCGATAAACACCCGCAGGCTGTAGCTGAACTTGTCCAGGGCCCAGAGGCGGCGCAGGGAGTGGCTGAGGGGGCTGGACGGCATGGGCTGGGGTCTTGTTCAGCGGGAATAGCCAGCAGCCTAACGGACTCCGCGTGGTGGCGGCAGCCCCCGCTGACGCTGTCGGGCAAATTCGGTCGCCAGGGGCCATGGTCTATCCTCTTAACAGGTAGCCGGATCGCAGTCTGTGCACGTCGACCATCCCGGCTGCCGGGAGTGCCTCGTGAAACAGGTTCTACGCTGTTGTGCGCTGGTTCTGGCCGGGCTGCTGAGCCCGGGCACCGGGCTGGCGGCTCCGGCACCGGTGCTGGAGTTGCGGGTCGAGGGAGCCATCGGGCCGGCCAGCGCCGACTATGTGGTGCGTGGCCTGGCCCGTGCCCAGGAGCAGGGCGCGCAGCTGGTGGTGCTGAATATGGACACCCCCGGTGGTCTGGACACCTCCATGCGCGCGATCATCAAGGCGATCCTCGCCAGCCCGGTGCCGGTGGCCAGTTATGTCGCCCCCGGCGGAGCCCGGGCCGCCAGTGCCGGGACCTATATCCTCTATGCCAGCCATATCGCCGTCATGGCTCCGGGTACCAACCTGGGCGCGGCCACTCCGGTGGCCATCGGCATGCCGGGCGCGCCGAGCGGCAAGCCCGCCGGCGAGGAGGCGAAGCCGGACGAAGAGGGCGGGCAGGAAACCCCGGCGGACGCCATGAGCGCCAAGCAGATTAACGATGCCTCGGCCTATATCCGCGGCCTGGCGCAACTGCGCGGGCGCAACGTGGAGTGGGCCGAGCAGGCGGTGCGCCAGGCCCACAGTCTGTCCGCCGAGGAGGCACTGCAGCGCAAGGTGATCGACTACCTGGCCAGCGACCTGGCCGATCTGCTGCGCCAACTGCAGGGCAAGCACTTCAAAGCGGCCAATATGGATGTGCGCCTGCAGACCGTCGGGGCTCCGCTGATCAGCCTGGAGCCGGACTGGCGCACGCGCCTGCTGGCGGTGATCACCAACCCCAGCGTGGCATTGATTCTGATGATGATCGGCGTCTACGGGCTGATCTTCGAATTCTCCAACCCGGGCAGCGGGGTCGGTGGCGTGCTGGGCGGCATCAGCCTGATTCTCGGCCTCTATGCCCTGCAGCTGCTGCCGGTGAACTATGCCGGGGCCGCGCTGATCCTGCTCGGCATTGCCTTTATGGCGGCGGAGGCCTTTCTCCCCAGCTTCGGCATCCTCGGCATCGGCGGGGTGGTGGCCTTCGTCTTTGGCGCGCTGATCCTGATCGACACCGATGTGCCGGGTTTCGGCATTCCCCTGGCGCTGATCGTCGGCCTGGCCCTGAGCAGCGCGCTGTTGATCGGGCTGATCGTCGGCATGGCCCTGCGTGCCCGTGGGCGACTGCAGGTCAGCGGCGACCAGCCGCTGCTGGGCAGTCGGGCCGCGATCCTGGCGGTGCAGGCGGACGACCCCTGCGGCGGCTGGGTGCAGCTGCAGGGCGAACGCTGGCAGGTACAGAGCGACACGCCGCTGGTGCCCGGCCAGCAGGTGCAGGTACAGGCGCGCAAGGGCGTACGACTGGACGTGACCGCGGCTGATCGGCCGCCGCGGCAAGGAGAGTAATCATGGCTTACGAATTGGGTTTTCTACCGCTGCTGGTCATCCTGATGGCCCTGCTGGTTTCGGCGTTCCGCATCCTGCGCGAGTACGAGCGCGGCGTGGTGTTCCAGCTCGGTCGCTTCTGGAAGGTCAAGGGCCCGGGGCTGATCCTGGTGATCCCTGGCATTCAGCAGATGGTGCGGGTGGATCTGCGCACCATAGTGCTGGACGTGCCGACCCAGGACGTGATTTCCCGCGACAACGTCTCGGTCAAGGTCAATGCGGTGGTCTACTTCCGCGTGCTCGACCCGCAGAAGGCCATTATCCAGGTCGAGGACTACCACAGCGCCACCAGCCAGCTGGCCCAGACCACATTGCGCGCGGTGCTCGGCAAGCATGAGCTGGACGAGATGCTCGCCGAGCGCGAGCGCCTCAATGTCGATATCCAGCAGGTGCTGGACGCGCAGACCGACGCCTGGGGCATCAAGGTGGCCAATGTCGAGATCAAGCATGTCGATCTCGACGAGTCGATGGTCCGCGCCATCGCCAAGCAGGCCGAGGCCGAACGCGAACGGCGGGCCAAGGTGATCCACGCCGAAGGCGAGCTGCAGGCCTCGGAAAAACTGATGCAGGCCGCCGAGATGCTCGGCCGCCAGTCCGGGGCCATGCAGCTGCGCTATATGCAGACCCTGAGCAATATCGCCGGCGACAAGAGCTCGACCATCGTCTTTCCGCTGCCGATCGAACTGCTGCAGGGCATTGCCGACGCGAAGAAATAGGCGGCCAGGCGTTGCATGCGGGTAGGGTGCGCCGCGCGCACCGCTGCTGATCACGGACTCGTGGCAATGCTCTATATCTGGGATCAGGGGTTGTGCCAGCGTAACCGGCCCCGCCGGCCTGCTGCGAAACGGCGGCTTTCAGTTGAATTCCCTGAAAGCCATGGCCAATTCAGGTCGGTTTGCGCCGCAGGTTTTCTAGACTTCCAGATAAATCCGTTTGCTGGAGGTGGTTATGCGCATTGGTGTACCCAAGGAAATCAAGAATCACGAATACCGCGTCGGCCTGACCCCGCAATCGGTGGCCGAACTGGCTGCCCTGGGGCATCAGGTCTGGGTCGAGACCCTGGCCGGTGCGGCAATCGGCTTCAGCGACGGCGACTACCAGCAGGCCGGCGCGCAGATCGCCCGGGATGCCGCCGAGGTATTTGCCGAGGCCGAACTTATCGTCAAGGTCAAGGAACCCCTGGCGGTCGAGCGCGCCCGGCTGCGGCCCGAGCATTGCCTGTTCACCTACCTGCACCTGGCCCCGGATCGGGCGCAGACCGAGGAGCTGATGGCCAGCGGAGCCCTCTGCATCGCCTATGAGACGGTCACCGATGGTCACGGCCGACTACCGCTGCTGGCCCCGATGTCCGAGGTGGCCGGGCGCATGTCGATCCAGGCCGGTGCCGGTTGCCTGGAAAAGGCCCGCGGCGGCCGGGGCGTGCTGCTCGGCGGGGTGCCCGGGGTCGCGCCGGGCAAGGTGGTTATACTCGGCGGCGGGGTGGTCGGCAGTAATGCCCTGGCCATGGCGGTTGGCCTGGGGGCCGATGTCAGGGTGCTGGACAAGAACGTCGATGCCCTGCGCCGCCTGGATGCCCAGTACGGCAACCGCATCACCACCCTTTATTCGACCCGCGCGGCGCTGCGCGAGCAGGTGCTGGCCGCCGACCTGGTGATCGGTGGCGTGCTGATTCCCGGGGCCGCGGCGCCCAAACTGATCAGCGCCGAGATGGTCCGGCAGATGCAGCCCGGCGCGGTGCTGGTGGACGTGGCCATCGATCAGGGCGGCTGCGCCGAAACCTCGAAAGCCACCACCCATGCCGACCCCACCTATGTGGTCGACGAGGTGGTGCATTACTGCGTGGCCAATATGCCCGGCGCGGTGGCGCGCACCTCGACCCTGGCGCTGAACAACGCCACCCTGCCGTTCGTTATCGCCCTGGCCGAGAAGGGCCCGCGTCGCGCCCTGGAGGAGGACCCGCAGCTGCTGGCCGGGCTGAATGTGGCCCGCGGCGCGATCACCTGCGCCAGCGTGGCCCAGGCCCATGGCCTGATTTATCAGCCGGCGAGCGCGGTGTTGGCGAGCCTCTAGCAAGACGGCGTACTGCTGCGCGAGTACGCCCTACGCGTTGTCCCCTGGGGACGTCGCGCGCACCGGCCGTGCTGGGTAGGCTAGGCTGTAAACACCCACAGTCGAGCCGGGAGGCCCCATGCTCAAGTCGTCTATCAGTCGTCGCCAGTTGCTGGTCGGTTTCGGCGGCGGCACCCTGCTGCTGAGCCCGTCACTGCTTCTGGCCCAGCGCCTGCTGACCCCGGCCCAGAGCCTGGGGCCCTTCTACCCGGACCAGTTGCCGCTGGACCGCGACAACGACCTGCTGCAGGTCGAGGGCCATGCCGAGCTGGCCGAGGGTATTCGTGTGCAGTTGCACGGGCGGATCCTCGATGCCCGCGGCGTGCCGTTCGAAGGCGCGCTGGTGGAGATCTGGCAGGTCGATGCCCGCGGCATCTACCTGCATAGCCGTGGCGGCGACAGGGCACGGCGCGACGGTAATTTCCAGGGCTATGGGCGTTTCACCACCGCCGCCGATGGCCGCTACCGCTTTCGCACCATTCGCCCGGTGGCCTATCCGGGGCGCACCCCGCATATCCACTTCGCCGTCACCCTGCCAGGGCAGCCTCGTTTTGCCACCCAGTGCTATATCCGTGGCGAGCCGCGCAACCAGCGCGACGGCCTGCTCAATGCGATCCGCGAGCCGGCCCTGCGCGAGCTGCTGGTGGTGCCCTTTGTTCCGGTTGCGGGGGCGCGCGAGCCCGAGCAGGTGGCACGTTTCGATATCGTCCTGGGGTTGACGCCAGCGTCCTGACATCGCCCATGGTGCTTGTCGGTCAAGCCGGCTACCCTGAAGGAACATCCCCTGCCATGAGGCGTTTGCCGTGACTGCAGTCAGGTTTCGCGAATGGCTCTGGCTGCTGCTGATTTGCTGCCTGCCCATGCAGCTGCCGGCCCAGCCCCAGCCCCAGCCCTTGCACCTGTACACGGAAGAGTACCCGCCGATCAACTTCAGCCTGAATGGCCAGCCCACCGGCCTGGCCACCGAGATGGTGCGCGCGATCATGCGCCGCACCGGGCAGAATGCGCCGATCAGCCTGGTGCCCTGGGCTCGCGGTTACCAGCTGGCGCTGACCCGGCCCAATACCGGGTTGTTCGTGACCATGCGTACTCCGGAGCGCGAGCGGCTGTTCAAATGGGTCGGCCCGCTGACGCGCAATGTCACCAGCTTCTATGCCCTGCGCAGCGCCGGCCTGAGCATCGACCGCCTGGAGCAGGCCCGCGAGGCCGACGAGATCGCCGTGCCGCGCGACTGGTACAGCCATCAGCGCCTGCTGGCCAAGGGCTTCAGCAACCTGACCCCGGTCACCGGGCCGAGCCAGGTGGTGAGCATGCTCAAACGTGGCCGGGTCAAGCTGATGGTGCTGGACAACCTCAGCCTCAGCGCCTTGCTGGCCCAGGGCGATATCCGTGCCGATGAGGTGCAGTTGCTGTTTACCCTGATGCACAGCGACAGCTATATCGCCTTCTCGACGCAGACCGATGCGGCCCTGATCAGGCGCTGGCAACGCGAGCTGGACGGGATGAAGGCCGACGGCAGCTTTGCCGCCATCTACCGCAAGTGGCTGCCTCACGAACCGCTGCCGGACAGGGTCGAGCCCTAGGGGCTGTTTTCCCCGCGCTGCACCGGCAATAGCCCTCTGCGGTCGCTGCCTTGGCCTGCACGGCCACTCGCCGCAGGCACAGCCAGGGGCTAAGCTCGCCTCTCCCTTGCCGAGATGCTGCGCCATGCCCGTGAAAACCGTGCTGATTACCTTGCCCGACCGCGATTTCGACCCCACGGAGGTTGCCATCAGCTGGCAGGTGTTGCGTGCGGCCGGTTATCGGGTGTGCTTTGCCACCGCCAATGGCCGAGCGGCGCTGGGCGATCCGCTGATGCTTGCCGGCGAGGGGCTGGACCCCTGGGGTTGTCTGCCCGGGCTGCGCCGCTTCAAGCTGCTCGGCCTGCTTCTGCGGGCGCGCCGCGATGCCCGCCAGGCCTACTCCCAGATGCTCGATGACGACGCGTTCCGCCAGCCCCTGAGTTATGCACAGCTGCGCCTCGACGACTTCGACGGCCTGCTGCTACCCGGCGGGCATTGGGCGCGGGGCATGCGCGCCTACCTGGAAAGCCAGCCGCTGCAGGCCTTTGTTGGGGCCTTCCTGGCCAGCAGCAGGCCGGTCGCGGCGATCTGTCACGGCGTGCTGCTGGCTGCCCGCAGCCCCGGCCCGGACGGCCGCTCTGCGCTTTATGGGCGTAAGACCACCGGGCTGACCTGGGCCATGGAACGCAGCGCCTGGAACCTGACCCGCTTTTATGGGCGCTTCTGGGACCCCGACTATTACCGCACCTATCGCGAAGCACCGGGCGAGCCGGCCGGCTATATGAGCGTGCAGGCCGAGGTCAGTCGCGCCCTGGCCAGCCCTGCGGATTTTCTCGACGTGCCGCAGGACGCGCCGGATTACCTGCGCAAGACCAGCGGTCTGCACCGCGACAGCCTGCGCGACAGCCGCCCGGCCTGGGTGGTACGCGATGGCAACTATCTGTCGGCGCGCTGGCCGGGGGATGTGCATGCGTTCGCCCAGGCGTTTGTCCAGATGCTCGCGTAGTCGCGCGGCGTGCCTTAGTCCGGCTGCCAGAGCAGCAGATAACCGGCCTCGTGGGAGGTGTCCAGGCCGACATTGAGGTCCTTGGCTTCGCGCAGCACCTCGAAGGTCACCACCAGCGGGCGAGCCACATAGCCGCTGTGGGGCTGGCCGGCGAAGGCCCGGTTCAGTTCGTCGAGCACCTGCCAGCCCTGCACGCCGAGCGGCTCGGCAATGCTGGCGATCTGCTGGGACAATCCGGAGTTGATTCGCCCCAGGGCCTTGGCCGAGCCGTCGCCGGCCGCGACATGGCGAATATCCTTGCGCCCGACGCGCGCCAGGGGCACATGGATATGGTCGAAGTAGACGTCGTTGATCGCCAGGCTATGGGTCCAGTCCGAGCCGAAGCGCTGCTGCAGTTGCTTGACCCGCTCGGGGATTAGTTCAGAGGCACCTGAGATCGGCAGGTCTTCGATACTCAGCAGGCGGCACTGCGGGCACTCGCGGATGCGCTTGGCCATGCGCTCGGTCTTGGCCCGGGCAATGGCGAACTGGCTGTCGGTGAAGATCACCACCCCGATCGCGCCTTCGGCGATGACCAGTTCGGCGGCGAGGTCGGCGACCACCATCGGGTCGCTGGTGACATTGCTGAACAGCCACTCGTCGGGGCCCGGCTTGTCGCCGGCGTGCCAGCCGACCAGGGGGATATTGCGTTGGCGGAACAGCGCCGGCAGCTCTTCGCCCAGGGCCCATACGCCGAAGCCCCCCAGCACCACGCCGTCGGGTTCCATCTCCAGCGCCAGCTCGGCGATGCGCCGCCACTGCGCGGCATCGCCCCGGCCATCCAGGGCCTGCACCTGCCAGCTGACCAGCTTGGCCGCCCGCTCGACGCTGCGATAGACCCCGACCACGCCGCCATTGCGAAAGTCGGCGGCGAGGAATACCACGCGCTTGCCCGGCGTGACCGTCGGCCCCTCGCGGGGGCCCGGCCAGTCGGCCTGGCTGGCGGCGCTGAGCAGGCCGAACAGGCAGGCAATCAACAGGCGCAGCGCCCCGACAGCCTTGATCATGGTTGGCCCTCCGCTCGAATAGCCTACGCCCGCGCATGCCCCCAATCATCGCTGGCGCTATGCCATCTAGCATAGCTGGTGCGGCGCGGCTGACTGCTGAAACTGCCGGGCGGTGGCACAACGCTCCGCCCGGAGATAGGCGCGGGAATATGCCTGGATTCGCTCGGCGTTAACGCTGCGCGCTGCTAGACGTATTGCGCCGCCGCATAACCCGAGGCCCAGGCCCACTGGAAGTTGAAACCGCCCAGATGGCCGGTCACATCCAGTACTTCGCCGACGAAATACAGCCCCGGGGATTTCAGCGATTCCATGGTCTTGGACGACACCTCGCGGGTGTCCACCCCGCCCAGGGTCACCTCGGCGGTGCGATAGCCCTCGGTGCCGGCCGGCACCAGTTGCCAGTCGGACAGCTGTTCGGCAATCGCCTTGAGCTCGCCGGGTGTGTACTGCTTGATCGGCTTGTTGACGAACCAGCCGTCGGCCAGCAATCCGGCCATCTTCTTGGTAAACAGCTCCGCCAGCAGGGTTTTCAGCTCGCTGTTAGGTCGCTCGCGCTGCTGTTCGGCCAGCCACTCGGGCAGGTCGATATGCGGCAGCAGGTCGATATGCACTGTGTCGCCGGGCTGCCAGAACGAGGAGATCTGCAGGATCGCCGGACCCGACAGGCCGCGGTGGGTGAACAGGATATTCTCGCGGAAGCTCTGGCCGTTGCAGCTGACCAGGCAGTCTTCCACCGAGGTGCCGGACAGCTCGCTGCACAGCGCCTTGAGCTGCGGGTCGGTGATGCTGAACGGCACCAGGCCGGCACGGGTCGGCAGCAACTGGTGGCCGAACTGTCTGGCCACCTGATAGCCGAAGCCGGTCGCACCCAGGGTCGGGATCGACAGGCCGCCAGTGGCGATCACCAGGGACTCGCAGCGCAGCACGCCGGCGCTGGTCTGCAGCTGGTAGCCGCTGTCCAGTTTGCCGATCTCGCTGATCGAGGTGTCCAGGCGCAGTTCGACACCGGCCTGCGCGCATTCGCTCAGCAGCATCTCGAGGATGTCGCTGGCCTTGTTATCGCAGAACAGCTGGCCGAGCTTTTTCTCGTGATAAGGCACGCCGTGCTTGCCCACCAGGCCGATAAAGTCCCACTGGGTATAACGGGCCAGGGCAGATTTGCAGAAATGCGGGTTTTCCGAGAGAAAATTGCCCGGTTCACAGTACATATTGGTGAAATTGCAGCGCCCACCGCCGGACATCAGGATCTTCTTGCCGGCCTTGCTGGCGTGATCCAGCAGCAGCACCCGGCGGCCACGCCCGGCGGCGGTCAGCGCACACATCAAACCGGCCGCGCCGGCACCGATAATCACAACCTGCGTCGCAAGCACAGCATTTTCCTCTGAACACCACAGGCCGCCGCGGGGGCTGCCAGACAGCGCGCATCTTACCTGAAGGGGCCGGGTGACGGCGCGGCAGGCCGCCAGGCAATTTCGCGGCGGGGCCCGCCACCACTGTCTTGTCGGCCAATAAGCGCGCACACTGCGGCGGTAGCCAATACTTATTCGAACAAAAGGGCCCTACCCGATGACACTTGCGCTGACCCCCCTGATTTCCCTGATTGCCGGCATCCTGATCCTGGTCATGCCACGGCTGTTGAACTACATCGTGGCCATCTACCTGATCATGATCGGTCTGGTTGGCATTTTTGGTGGCAACCTCAACCTGACCCTCTAGCAGGCTGCTGAAAAACCACCTGCGTTGTTGATACGGGGTTAGCAACAGAGTCGGACGATAAAACCGCTTTATTGAAGGGGTTTGGCCTGGGCGTCCCGCCGGGGTTTTCCACGACTCTGTACCCGTGAGCAGCGCGCAACAAAGCCCAATAGGCAGTGGCATGCCTGGTTGGGCTTTGTCGTTTTTAGCGGCCGGTAACCGGTTACTGCCAGCAGTTGCGTCCGCGTCCGGCCTTTTTGGCCTGGTACAGACGCATGTCGGCCTGGTGCAGGGCGCTTTCCAGGTCGTCCGGTGCGCCCTGGAAGATCCCGGCGCTAAAGGACAGCGGTGGTGCGCCTGTGGCGTATTTCAGGCGGGCACACTGGCTGCGCAGCTGATCCAGGGTGGCGCTCAGGGCTGCCGCGTCCTGCTGGCTGAGCATGGCGAACTCCTCGCCGCCCAGGCGGCCGAGCAGGGCATCGGGGAAGGCCGCGGAAAAGGCCCGGGCGAAGGCGATCAGCGCCGCGTCGCCGCTGGCATGGCCGTGCTCGTCGTTGATCCGCTTGAAATGATCCAGGTCGATCATGGCCACGCTGAGGTCGCGCCCGCCGCTTCTGGCCTGGGCGAACAGCTGCTGGCCGTGTTCGTAGAAGGCGCGGCGGTTGTTCAATCCGGTGAGGGCATCGAACTGCGCGGCCTGGCGCAGGGCCAGCAGCAGGTCGCGGCGCTCCAGGGTCGACATCACCCGGCAGTTGAGTTCTTCCGGGCAGAACGGCTTGCGCAGGAAATCGTCGGCCCCGTGCTTGATAAACATGGCGCTGAGCGAGCCCTTGGCGTCAGCCGAGAGACCGAGAATGATCAGCTCATGGCGCTTCATCTTCTGCCGCAGCAACTTGACCAGCTCGAAGCCGCTCATGCCCGGCATGCTGTGGTCCACCAGCAGCAGGTCGATATCCGGCTGCTCCTTGAGAATGCGCAGGGCCTCGTCACCGTCGCGGGCGTCGATGATCTGGTAGCGGTGCGGGGTCAGTACGTTGCGGATGTAGTGGCGGGTGGCTTCGCTGTCCTCGGCGATGAGGATCTTCACCTGGCTGTTGCTTTCCAGGCGGTGCAGCAGGCGGAAGGCATACTCGTAGGAGTGCTGGCTTTCCTTGAGCACATAGTCGACCACGCCCTTGAGCAGCATCTGGTCGCGGCGCTGCTCGTTGTAGCTGCCGCTGAGCACGATGCAGGGCAGGTGATAGCTCATCACCAGGTCGACGATCTCGCCATCCGGTGCATCCGGCAGATTGAGGTCGACTATGGCGGCAAAGAACAGCTCGGCGGAGGTTTCCAGCATCACCCGGGCTTCGTCCAGGCTGGCGCAGAAGATCGGTTGCAGGCCGCTTTCCTTGCGGAACAGGTGTTCGAGGATTTTCAGCACCAGGGGGCTGTCTTCGACCACCAGAATATTGCGCACGGGTTGCTCCTCCACGTGGGCCGCGCGGGGCGGCCCCTGTTGAAACTATAGGGTACGAATGCGCAGCGAGCGGCCCTTGATCTTGCCTTCACTGAGGCACTTGAGCGCCTGCATGGCCACGACGCGCTCAACGGCCACATAGGCCTGGAAGTCGAAGATGGCGATCTTGCCGACCTGCGCGCCAGGGATGCCAGCCTCGCCAGTAAGGGCCCCGAGGATATCGCCGGGGCGCAGCTTGTCCTTGCGCCCGGCACCGATGCACAGGGTGATCATCGGCGGCTGTAACGGCGCGCCGCCCTTGGCCTTGAGGCTGCTCAGCGGGTGCCAGTTGAGCGGTGCCCTTTGCAGGGTTTCGATGGCCTGGGCGCGATGGCCTTCGGCCGGGGCCACCAGGCTCATGGCCAGGCCTTTTTCGCCGGCACGACCGGTGCGGCCGACGCGGTGGATATGGATTTCCGAATCGCGCGCCAGTTCGACGTTGATCACCATGTCCAGGGCATCGATATCCAGGCCGCGGGCGGCCACATCGGTGGCCACCAGCACCGACAGGCTGCGGTTGGCGAACATCGCCAGGACCTGATCACGGTCGCGCTGTTCCAGGTCACCGTTCAGCGCGGCGGCCGAGATGCCTTTGGCGGTCAGGTGGTCGACCACTTCCTGGCATTGCTGCTTGGTAAAGCAGAAGGCTACGCAGGACTGCGGGCGGTAGCAGTTGAGCAGCTTGACCACCGCGTCCATGCGCTCTTCCGGGGCGATCTCGTAGAAGCGCTGCTCGATCTGCGTATCGTCGTGCAGGGCCTCGGCTTTGACCTGCTGCGGATTGCGCATAAAGCTCGCCGACAGCTGCTTGATGCCCGCCGGGTAGGTGGCGGAGAACAGCAGGGTCTGCCGGCGGCTTGGGGTCTGGCCGATGATCTCGGCGATGCTGTCGTAGAAGCCCATGTCGAGCATGCGGTCGGCTTCATCCAGCACCAGGGTGTTGAGACCGTCGAGCTTCAGGGTGCCCTTGCTCAGGTGCTGCTGGATGCGCCCCGGGGTGCCGACGATGATCTGCGCACCATGCTCCAGGGAGCCGATCTGCGGGCCGAAGGGCACGCCGCCGCAGAGGGTGAGAATCTTGATGTTGTCGGCGGAGCGCGCCAGGCGGCGCAGTTCCTTGGCCACCTGATCGGCCAGTTCGCGGGTCGGGCACAGCACCAGCGCCTGGCAGCCGAAGAAGCGCGGGTTGAGCGGGTTGAGCAGGCCGATGCCGAAGGCCGCGGTCTTGCCGCTGCCGGTCTTGGCCTGGGCGATCAGGTCCATGCCCTTGAGCATCACCGGCAGGCTCTGGGCCTGGATCGGGGTCATCTCCGTGTAGCCGAGGGACTCGAGATTGGCCAGCATGGCGGCGGAAAGGGGCAGAGAGGAGAACGCGGTGTTGGTCACGGTACAGGCCTGATAAGCAAAATGGCGCGCAGTGTAGCAGGCGCGCGCCCCGGGCAGGCGTTGCTGCGACCGGGGGCTGGCCAGTTGCCCTGGGGGGCGCATGGCACCCCCGCTGTTTATCGATCTAGCCCGCGCGTTGCGCCGTGCCGCGTACCGGCGCGCCGCCGGCCACGTAGTAGGGCGCGGTGCTGCGCGGCAGGGGCGCGCGGCCGCGGATTTTGTCGGCGATCTTCTCGGCCATCATGATGGTCGGCGCATTCAGGTTGCCGGTGGTGATCAGCGGCATGATCGACGCATCGACCACCCGCAGCCCTTGCATGCCGTGGACCCGGCCCTGGCCATCGACCACCGCCATGTCATCCTCGCCCATCTTGCACGAGCAGGAGGGGTGGAAGGCGGTTTCTGCATGCTCGCGGATAAAGGCGTCCAGCTCGGCGTCGCTCTGCACCTCCTTGCCCGGGCTGAGTTCGCGGCCGCGGAACGGGTCGAGGGCCGACTGCGCCATGATCTCGCGGGTGATGCGGATGCCGTCGCGGAACTCCTGCCAGTCCTGGGCATGGCTCATATAGTTGAACAGGATGCTCGGGTGCTGGCGCGGATCCTTCGATTTGACCTGGATGCGACCGCGGCTGGGCGAACGCATGGAGCCCATATGGGCCTGGAAGCCGTGTTCCTTGACCGCGTTGCTGCCGTTGTAATTGATCGCCACCGGCAGGAAGTGGTACTGGATATTCGGCCATTCGAACTCGGCGCGGGTGCGGATAAAACCGCCGGCCTCGAACTGGTTGCTGGCCCCCAGGCCCTTGCCGCGAAACAGCCAGTTGGCCCCGATGGCCGGCTGGTTCCACCATTGCAGGGCCGGGTAGAGTGACACCGGCTGCTTGCAGGCGTACTGCAAGTACAGCTCCAGGTGGTCCTGCAGGTTCTGGCCGACGCCGGGCAGCTCGTGCACCAGGGGGATATCCAGCTCGCGCAGCAGGGCGGCCGGGCCGACCCCGGAGCGCTGGAGGATCTGCGGCGAGGCGATCGCGCCACTGCACAGCAGCACTTCGCGGCGGGCGTTGACGATCACCGGGGTGTCGCCGTCGCCCTGCAGGTAGGCCACGCCGATGGCGCGCTTGCCGCTGAACAGGATGCGGTCGGTGAGGGCGTGGGTGACGATGGTCAGATTTGGCCGGCCACGGGCCTGGTCCAGATAACCGCGGGCGGTGCTGGAACGTCGGCCCTGGGGCGTGACGGTGCGGTCCATGGGGCCGAAACCTTCCTGCTGGTAGCCGTTGAGGTCGTCGGTGCGCGGGTAACCGGCCTGTACGCCGGCCTCGACCATGGCGTGGAACAGCGGGTTATTGCCGTTCTTCGGCGTGGTGACCGATACCGGGCCATCGCCGCCGTGGTAGGCGTTGGCCCCGATGTCGCGGGTTTCTGCCTTTCTGAAATAGGGCAGGCAGTCCAGATAGCTCCAGTCTTCCAGACCCTTTTCCTTGGCCCAGCCGTCGTAGTCCATGGCGTTGCCGCGGATATAGCACATGCCGTTGATCAGCGACGAACCGCCGAGGCCCTTGCCACGCCCGCATTCCATGCGCCGGTTGTTCATATAGGGCTCGGGGTCGGTCTCGTAGGCCCAGTTGTAGCGCCGGCCCTGCAGGGGGAAGGCCAGGGCGGCGGGCATCTGGGTGCGAAAATCGAGGCGGTAGTCCGGGCCGCCGGCTTCCAGCAGCAGCACGCTGACACCTTCGTCCTCGGTCAGGCGGGTGGCCAATACGTTACCGGCCGAGCCGGCACCGATGATGATGTAATCGAATTCTTGGGACATAAATTTTCCTGTAGCCCGGAGGCAATCCGGGAAAAACGCGCTGACTGCTCCCGGATTGCATCCGGGCTACGGGGTGGCAGATTTTGTAGGAGGGGCCGGGCGGTGCACCGCCATGCCCGCGATAGCGTTTCGCGGGCATGGGACTAGGCGTCGCCCCCGCTCCTACGTACGCCGAGGCTCAGAACACCGAGGTGTAGCCGCCCAGTTCGACCTGTACCGATTTGATCCGGGTGTAATGCGCCAGGGTGGTCAGGCCGTTCTCGCGGCCGACGCCGGACTGCTTGTAGCCGCCCACCGGCATTTCCGCCGGCGACTCACCCCAGGTGTTGATCCAGCAGATGCCTGCTTCCAGCTGGTGGATGACCCGGTGCGCGCGAGCCAGGTCGCGGGTCACCACGCCAGCCGCGAGGCCGTAGTCGGTGTCGTTGGCGCGGCGGATCACTTCCTCTTCGCTGTCGTAGACCAGGATGCTCATCACCGGGCCGAAGATCTCTTCGCGGACGATGGTCATCTGATCCGTGCAGTCGGTGAATACGGTCGGGGCGACATAGGCACCCTTGGCGTACTCGCCCTCGGTCACGCGGTGGCCGCCGATCAGCAGGCGTGCGCCTTGCGCGCGGCCCTTGTCGATATAGCCGAGCACGCTGTCCATTTGCGCTGCGCTTACCAGCGGGCCGAAGTTGGTGGCCTCATCCTCGGGGTTGCCCAGGCGGATGCGCTTGACCCGCTCGAGCACCTTGGCCTCGAAGCGCGCCTGCAGCATGCGCGGGATAAAGACCCGGGTGCCGTTGGTGCAGACCTGGCCCGAGCTGTAGAAGTTGGCCATTACCGCGATATCGGCGGCGCGGTCGAGGTCGGCGTCTTCGAAGATGATCAGCGGCGACTTGCCGCCCAGCTCCATGGTCACTTCCTTGAGGCTGGAACTGGAGGCGCTGGCCATGACCTTCTTGCCGGTGGCGGTGCCGCCGGTAAAGGAGATCTTCTCGATGCCCGGGTGTTCGGTCAGCCACTGGCCGACTTCACGGCCGCTGCCGGTGAGCACGTTGAACACGCCATCGGGCAGGCCGGCCTCGGTGTAGATCTCGGCCAGCTTCAGGGTGGTCAGCGAGGTGACTTCGCTCGGCTTGAAGATCATCGCGTTGCCGGCGGCCAGGGCCGGGGCGGATTTCCACAGGGCAATCTGGATCGGGTAGTTCCACGCGCCGATGCCGGCAACCACGCCCAGCGGCTCGCGGCGGGTGTAGACGAAGCTGGTGTCGCGCAGCGGGATCTGCTCGCCTTCGATGGCCGGGATCAGGCCGGCGTAGTACTCCAGCACGTCGGCCCCGGTGACGATATCGACGTAACGGGTCTCCGACAGCGGCTTGCCGGTGTCGAGGGTTTCCAGGGCGGCCAGCTCATCGTTGCGCTCACGTAGGATGTCGACCGCCTTGCGCAGAATGCGCGAGCGCTGCATGGCGGTCATCGCCGCCCAGACTTTCTGCCCGGCGGCGGCGCTGCTCACGGCCAGTTCCACATCGGCCTGGCTGGCGCGCTGCAGGGTGGCCAGGACTTCGCCGTTGGCCGGATTGATCGACTCGAAGGTGCTGCCGCTGCTGGCTGCCACGTAGCGGCCGCCAATATAGAGCTTCTGTTCGCCGAATCGGGCCATGGGTGCGTCCTCTCTTGTTTCTGTTGGCTGGGGCATGACGGGTACGGACCGCCAGGGGCAAGGTGGTTTGAGCCTACTTTATTTTTATTGAACGTTCAAACAACAAAGAATAAGCTCGCCGCAACGACCCCCGCTGCGGCACATCGCCGCAGACGGGCGAGCCGTCTGCAAGGCCCGCCGTAGAGGCGTGCAGACAGTCGGCCGGTTCTCTCGGCGCAGTCGCTGGCGTGCAGCGGTGCGTACGTTTCCATTGCCTTGGAGCTCATCTCCACCATGCGTACTGCCTCTCAGATAACAACAAGCCCCGCCAAGGTGTGCTTGAATCCGCTCGTGTTCTTCGGCTCCACGGCCCTGATTCTGGGCCTTACCCTGGCCCTGATCCTGTTTCCGGACGCCGCCGGCGTCTGGCTGGGCCAGGTCCAGGCCTGGCTGTCGCGCAGCTTCGGCTGGTATTACATGCTGGCCATCGGTGCCTACCTGTTCTTCGTGCTCTATGTGGCCTTCTCGCGCTACGGCAACCTGCGCCTGGGCGAAGAACACGAGCGCCCGGAGTTCAGTTACGGGGCCTGGGCCGGCATGCTGTTCTCCTCGGGGATCGGCATTTCGCTGCTGTATTTCGCCGCCTCCGAGCCGATCGATCACCTGTACAACCCGCCGGAAGGCGAGGCGGGCACCGCCTCGGCGGCGCGCCAGGCGTTGCAGCTGACCTTTCTCCACTGGGGCGTGCACGGCTGGGCGATCTACGCCCTGGTCGGGCTGGCCGTGGGCTACTTCGCCTACCGCCACAAGCAGCCGCTGGCCCTGCGCTCGGCGCTCTACCCGCTGTTCGGCGAGCGCCTGACCCGGGGCTGGGTGGGCAATCTGGTGGACTGCTTCGGCATCTTCGTCACCCTGCTGGGCCTGGTGACCAATCTCGGCATCGGCTCGCTGCAGGTGGCGTCCGGGCTGGAATACCTGTTCGACCTGCCCAACAGCCAGGGTGCGCTGCTGGCGGTGATTCTGGTGATGAGCGCGGTGGCGACCCTGGCGGCGGTGTCCGGGGTGGAGAAGGGCATCCGTCGCCTGTCCAACCTGAATATCGTGCTGTTCAGCGGCCTGCTGCTGTTCGTGCTGCTGGCCGGCGACACCCTGCACCTGCTCAACAGCCTGGTGCAGAACCTCGGCGACTACCTCAACGGTCTGGTGCTGAAGACCTTCGATCTCTATGTGTACACCGGCCAGTCCGGCAAGAGCGAAGAGTGGATGGGCCTGTGGACCCTGTTCTACTGGGCCTGGTGGATTTCCTGGGCCCCCTTCGTGGGCATGTTTATCGCGCGTATCTCCCGTGGCCGCACGGTGCGCGAGCTGATCTACGGCGTGCTGCTGATTCCCCTGGGCTTCACCCTGGCCTGGCTGTCGATCTTCGGCAACAGCGCCCTGGATCTGGTGATGAACCACAACGCGGCGGATCTGGGCAAGGCCGCGCTGGAGCAGCCGGCCATGTCGATCTACCTGCTGCTGGAGCATTACCCCTGGTCCAAGGTGGTGATCGGCGTGTCGATCTGCGTCGGCTTCGTGCTGTTTCTCACCCCGGCGGATTCCGGCTCGGTGATGCTGGCCAACCTGTCGCGTCAGGGCAGCGAGCTGGACGAAGACGCGCCGGCCTGGCTGCGGATCTTCTGGAGTGTGGTGATCGCCCTGGTGACCATCGGCCTGCTGTTCGCCGGCAACTTTACCGCCATGCAGACCGTGGTGGTGCTCGCCGGGCTGCCGTTCTCGGTGGTGTTGCTGCTGTATATGGTCGCCCTGCTCAAGGCGATGAAGGCCGATCTGGCCGCCAGCGAGCAACCGAGCCCGGCACCGCTGTCGCAGGCCGGAACCTGACGGCACTGGCCTGCCTCGCGTAGGGTGCGCCGTGCGCACCGGGTAATCGGTGGGGGGCTTAGGTGGCCTTGCCCAACTGCAGGTCGAGGTATTCGTAGGCGATCTGCACGGCCTGGCGGGTGTCGAAGCCTTCGCCGGACAGCGCCCCGCGCAGCCACAGGCCGTCGATCAGCGCGGCCAGGCCACGGGCGGCGGTACGCGCCTGTTCCTGCGGCAATACTCGGTGGAACTGCCCGCACAGGTTGGAATACAGGCGATGGTCGTTGACCCGCTGCAGGCGGCGCAGCGCCGGCTGGTGCATGCTGGTGGCCCAGAAGGCCAGCCAGGTCTTCATCGCCGGGCCACTGACCTGGCTGTCGTCGAAGTTGCCCTCGATAATCGCCCGCAGATGGGCCCGCGGATTGTCGTCCCTGAGCGCCGCGCGGCGTTGCCGTACCGCGTCGCTGAGGGCCTGCATCAGATGGCGCATGGTGGCGTCGAGCAGGCCGTTCTTGTCCTTGAAGTAGTGGCTGATGATGCCGTTGGACACCCCCGCCAGCCGCGCGATATAGGCGATGCTGGCATCGCCCATGCCGACCTGGTCGACCGCTTCGAGGGTGGCCGCGATCAGTTGTGAGCGGCGGATCGGTTGCATTCCGACCTTGGGCATCTGCTTCTCCGTCGATAAGGGGTATCCCCTGGGTGGGCGCAGTCTAGGCCGAACTTTATTGATCGATCAAACAAACATGGCCTGGCGCTCACCACCAGCCGTTATCGCCCAGCACCTTGTTCTTGTAGAAATCGAGGTTGGCCCGCACCGCGAAGACCGCGCTGACGCCATAGCCGAGGGCGTTGGCGATCTTGCCGTAGCCGAAGTAGTCGAGGCCCATGCCCAGCCCTATCACCACCAGGGCGCAGGCCAGAAACAGGCTCAGGCCCTTCTTCCACATGCCCTTGATGGCGTAGTAGATCGGCCCGAAAAAGAACCCGTAGACGTTGAAGCCGAAGGCTTTGCGCCGCTCTTTTGGCTCCAGCTGCTTGAGCTTGTCGAGCTTGACCCCGCCGGCATGGTGGATGGCCTTGAAGCGTGCCTTCCAGGTGTCGGAGACGTCCAGGGCATCGATCGCCTCGTCGCTGACGTTCTCTTCCAGGGTGCCGATGGCGGCGTTGGGGGTGGCATAGGGATTGTGTGGGGGCATGCGGGTAACTTCCATGTAGTTAAAGTCGGGCGGGTCCGTGGGGCGACGCTATCCACTTTCTCCCCGGCTGTCCATGCAGCGCCTCGGGATCTTCACCGAGTCTGCATATCCGCTCCATAAAGCCACCACCCGCGCCGCCCAGACTCTGCCTACCTAAACCGTAGCGGAGAGTTGCCTGATGAATCGCATTCTGGGTTTCAAGCTGGGTGCCATCGCCCTGCTGATTATGTTGCTGCTGGTGCCGCTGTCGATGATCGGCGGGCTGGTGAGCGAGCGGCAGTATCAGCGTGCCGAGGTGTTGCAGGATATCGCGCGCAGTTCCAGCTATCGCCAGCAGCTCACCGGACCGATTCTGGTGCTGCCTTACACCAAGGTGTGGAACCAGTGGAAAACCCACGCCAAGACCGGTGAGCGTTACCTGGAAGAACAGAAGCGCCGTGGCCGCCTGTACTTTCTGCCGGAGCGCTTCGTGCTCAATGGCCAGGTCAGTACCGAGGAGCGTGCGCGCGGTATCTACAAGGCGCTGCTATACCGCAGCGACAACCAGATCAGTGGTGCATTCAAGCTGCCGGCGCGCCTGGGGTTGGGCGATGAGCTGGGTCTGTATCAGTTCGAGCGGCCCTTCCTCTCGGTCGGCATCAGCGATATCCGCGGCATCAGCAATGACCTGCAGCTGCGCTTCAATGGCATGAACCTGAGCTTTGCCCCGGGCAGTGCCGAAGAGCGTTTCGGTGCCGGTGTGCATGCACCGCTGCCGGCGCTGGATACCCAGGGCGGGCAAAGCCTGGAGTTCGCCTTCGACCTCAAACTGCAGGGCACCGAGCAGCTGAGCATCACCCCGGTGGGCCGCGACAGCCGGGTCGAGCTGAGCTCCGACTGGCCGCATCCGAGCTTTGTCGGCGAATACCTGCCGAGCAGCCGTGAGGTCACGGCCAAGGGCTTCAAGGCGCACTGGCAGACCAGTTTCTTTGCCACCAATCTGGAGGAGGCGCTGGCCGATTGCGTGGGTGAGAGCAACTGCAATGGGCTGAGCGCGCGCAACTTCGGCGTGAGCTTTGTCGACCCGGTGGACCAGTACCTGAAGACCGAGCGGGCGATCAAATATGCCCTGCTGTTTATCGGCCTGACCTTCGCCGTGTTCTTTCTCTTCGAGGTGCTCAAACGCATGGCCGTGCATCCGGTGCAGTACGCCCTGGTGGGCATGTCGCTGGCGCTGTTCTACCTGTTGCTGCTGTCGCTGTCCGAGCACCTGAATTTTGCCCTGGCCTACGGCATTGCCGCGACCGCCTGCGTGCTGCTGATCGGTTTCTACGTCAGCTATGTGCTGCACAGCGCCCTGCGTGGCGCGGGCTTCGCCATCGTGCTGGCGCTGCTCTACGCCATGTTGTTCGGCCTGCTCGGGGCCGAGGACTACGCCCTGCTGATGGGCTCGGTGCTGGTGTTCGGCGTGCTCGCCGGGGTGATGGTGCTGACGCGCAAACTCGACTGGTACGGCGTCGGCCGCCTGCCACTTGCCAGCCCAGCCAACAAGCTTTGACAGACAGCGGCGCAGGTCCGGCCTGCGCTGCTTGGGGAGATAAAAGATGATGCGTTTATTGATGCAGTTTTCCGCCTGTTTCGCCCTGGGTCTGGCGGTGGCCTTTATGGTGCTGCTGGGCCTGATGTTCTGCGCTCAGTTCGACCTGATCAAGGGCCTGCAACTGACCGGCCAGCTCCTGGCGCAACTGAGCCTGGTGCTGTTGCCGGATGCTTTCTGGGAGAGCCTGACCGGGTTGGCCGATGCGGCGCAAAACCGCCATGTGCTGTCCTTTCTCAGCCTGTGCATGGCCCTTGGTCAGGTGGGTTTGCTGCTGGCCGCCGGCTTCTTCCGCCTGTGGTACGGGCGATGAGCGGGCATGTCGGTTTGCGCGAGGATGCGCAGGTTGGGCACAAGCTGGCGCGGATGATCGCGGCGTTGTTTGCGCCGCGCGGGGCGATGAGAAGCCCGGCGGGTTGCACCCGCCCTACGCGGTCGAGACCGTAGGGTGTCGCGGGGCCGCCTAGGCTGTGCGCACCGCTGGCAACCGGGGGCTCTTTCCCTTGAGTGGGACGGCCGAAGCCCCGGTTGAACACCATGCGCTCCATCGGCGAGCGCAGGTGTGGTGCACCCTACGAACCTGCGTCGCCCGAGCCATGGCTTAGCGCCGCTTTTGCTGCGGCTGGACAAACACTGCCACGGTCAGCCCGGGCACCTGGAACTGTCCGTCCGCCACTTTGGCCTCGCGGTTGCGCCCATCGCTGGAGTTGCGCAGCACGGGGTGCAGGCTGAAGCCGGGCAGGGCGGCGGGCAGGCTGACCGGCTCGGGGCTGGCGTTGAGGATGACCATCAGCGCCTGATGCTCGGGGTCGAGATCGCGGCCGGCCTGCGGGCTGTCGTCCAGGCTAAAGGCGATCACGCCGGGCAACTGGTGCGGCCCGGTGTTGTGAAAGCGCAGGCGCTTATTGATTTCCTTGGCGCTGGCGAGCTGGAACAGCGGGCTGCTGCTGCGAATCTGCAACAGCTCGAGGAACTGGCGCTTGGCCGCGAGGATATCGGCGCTGCTCGGTTTGGCGTTGGGGTCGGCGATGATCTGGCGGATCAGCGGCCAGTTGTCGCCGTCCTTGTCCTGGCGCGGCAAGCCCTTGTTCCAGTTATTGTCCTGGTAGCCGAAGTCCAGCGCATTGAACCAGTCGCCGGAGTCATAGCTGTCGCGCTCCATGGATTTGGAGCGGAGTATCTCCGAGCCCATATGGATAAAGGGCACGCCCTGGCTCAGCAGCGGTACGGCCAGGCCGAGCAGTTGCAGACGCACCCGTTCGGCGCTGCTCAGGGAGGTGGCCAGCTTGTACTGGTTGATGTCCCAGAGGGTCTGGTTGTCGTGCTTGGAGACGTAGTTGACGGTCTCCTGCGGGTCGCGGGTGTAGCCGGCCGGCTGGCCGTTGTAGTCGATCTCGCCGCCGCGCTTGCGGCTACCGTCGGCGCTTTCGAAGGCATAGTCGCGCAGCCCGCCGGCGATACCGACGCGAATCAGATCGGCCAGTTTCAGCAGCTCGGCTTTCTCGGCGGCGCTGCTGCTATTTAGCTCGTTGGGTCGCACATACAGGCCATTGGCGAAACCCTGGTTGCGCCGCAGGCTGTCGCCGCCATCGAAAGGCCCGCCGCCGCGTACGGCATCGCGCTGGCGATCATTGAAGGTGCCGATGCCGGTGCCGGCCATATTCAACTGGGTGGCGTTGACGCCGCGGGCGTCGTTGGCCACCTCGCCGAAATTCCAGCCTTCGCCGTAGAAGTAGGTGTTGCGGTCGATCTTGCGCACGGCCTTGTACGCGTTAAGCAGATTGCCGCGCATATGGTGGCCCATCAGGTCGAAGCGGAAGCCGCCGATCTTGTAGTCGCGCGCCCAGACCTGCAGCGAGTCGACCATCAGCTTTTCCATCATGGCGTGCTCGGAGGCGGTGTTGTCGCAGCAGGTGGAGCGCTCCACCGCGCCGCTGACCGGGTCGCGCCTGTGGTAGTAGCCGGGCACCAGCTTGTCGAGCACCGACTGCTCGCCCAGGCCCGAGGCGTGGGTGTGGTTGTAGACCACATCCATCACCGTATTCAGGCCGAGATGGGCCAGGGCCTGAACCATATGGCGGAACTCGCGGATCCGCCGCACGCCCTCGGCATCGCTGGCGTAGCTGCCTTCCGGCACCGTGAAGTGGAAGGGGTCGTAGCCCCAGTTGAAGGCGTCCAGGGCGCGCAGGTCGGCGTACAGCACCTGGGCTTCGGAGCCGGCCGGGTCGAAGCCCTGCAGCACCTCGCGGATGGTTCCCGAACTGCAGTAGCCCGCCCAGTTGCGCCGGGCGCTAGCGGATAGCGCGCAGAGCTTGGCGAAGGGCTCGTCCAGTTCGACGCGCTGGGTCGGGTCCTCGTCGACCGTTGCGATATCGAACACCGGCAGCAGCTGTACGTCAGTCAGCCCTGCCTGGCGCAGTTCGAGCAGGTGCTGCACGCCGCGGCTGTGCACCTGACTGAAGGCCAGGTAGGTGCCGCGCTGGGCGGTCGGCAGATCGGTGTCGCTGGCGCTGAAGTCGCGCACATGGGTTTCGTAGATCATCCGTGCCTCGGGCTTGGCCGCGCGCGGTGGTTGCAGCGCATCCCAGCCGGCGGGCTTGAGGTCGGCGGCATCCAGGTCGACCACCTGGGCGTACTGGCTGTTGCGCGACAGGCTGAGGGCATAGGGGTCGCTGGTCAGGCTGGTCTCGATGCGGCCGCTGACGGGGTGGTAGACGCTGACCTCGTACTGGTAGTACTGGCGGTCCAGGGTTTTCGGGCCGTTGTAGGTCCAGACGCCGTGGCGCTCGCGCATCTCCATGGGGAAACCGGGCAGCAGCCGTTTGTCCCGGCCGAAGGCGTGCAGGCGTACCCGCTGGGCGGTGGGTGCCCACAGGCGAAAGCGCACATCGTGAGCGGAGACTTCGGCACCGAGTGGGCCGGAGTAGGCATAGAGGCTATCCAGCACGCCGGGTGTCTGCACCTGGGTGGCGCTGATCAGGCGCTCGTCCTGGTCATAGGCGAGCAGCAGCAACTGGCTCTTCAGGGCGCTGCGCAGGGCCCTGACCCCGGCCTCCAGGCGGTAGGCGGGCTGCTCGGCCAGGTGCGGGAACCTGGCCTGAAGCGCCGCGCTGAGGCTACCGGGGCGCAGGGTGATGGCCTGGCCACCGCTGACGCTGCGCTGCTCGGCGTCGATGCGGATATCCGCCTGCGGCGCGTAACGCAGCTCCAGCCGCGCCGCCGCGCTGCCGCCGTGCAGCACCAGGGTGTGCGGATCGAGCCAGTGCGCGCGGGCACCGTCGATGGCCAGGGGTGCGCCGCCTATGGGGGTGGCGGACAACTGCGCGCTGCCGCTCAGGCTGAACACCCGCCGGCCCAGTTCGTCGAAGCGCCAGAGCAGGTCGCCGCCCAGGTCCTTGTCGTCGCCCTTGTGCATGATCAGGTTCAGGCAGTCGGCATCGGCGGCCAGCGGGATGCGATACCAGGCCCCGTATTCGGGGTCGACGCCGGCCGCTGCCAGGGGCTGATCCCAGCTGGTGCCGTCGCGTACGCCGGCGCACTGCGGGGTGTTCCACAGGTGCAGGCCCCAGCCGGCGTAGGCGTTGTCGCTACGCTGATAATAGAGCAGGGCCTCGTCGGGGCCGGGTTCGAGCGGTTCGGCAGCGGTCGTGCTGGCCAGCCCTCCGAGCAGCAGGGTGAGCAGATAGCGCGGCAATCCGATTCTGTGCATGGCGTCGTCCTGAGTTTTTTGTTGTCAGGCGATGCTGCGCGCGGCACATGCCGCAGCACATCCTCTGCGCGGTGATTTGCGGGGGCGTAGAGCGGGGTGGGAGAGGGGGTTAATGGCGTTTTGCCCTGGCTGGCCCGGCATCGACTTTCGCGAAGGCGAGTCGTGGAGGCCGCTTGCAGCATCTCGCGCCGGCACCCTGCGGCTTCTTAGACTAAAGTCATCCCGCTTTCGGCCAGTTGCTGATGGGTTTGCAAGTGCCTGTCAGCGCGACAAAAAGAAGGTCGCTTGAAGCGCTGCCAGGCGGCTAAGACCAAGGTCTAGCTGTCGATTCGGGTGGCCTGCTGCTAGCTTGAAGGTGCATGAGAATAACAATAACCGGAGGAGTTTATGACTTCTGATCAAGCTAACGCTGCAGCGTACTGGAAGGCGAATGTTCGGCTGATTACCTGGAGCCTGATTGTCTGGGCCCTGGTGTCTTACGGCTTCGCCATACTTCTTCGACCGATGCTGGCAGGTATTTCTGTCGGTGGTACCGACCTTGGATTCTGGTTCGCCCAGCAAGGTTCGATCATTACCTTTGTCGTGATCATTTTCTTCTACGCCTGGAAAATGAACAGACTCGATAAAAAATTCGGTGTCGAGGAATAATCCATGAGCCAGTTTGTAATCAATATGCTGTTTGTGGGCGCGTCCTTCGCGCTCTACTTCGGCATCGCTGTCTGGGCACGTGCAGGCTCGACCAAAGAGTTCTACGTCGCCGGCGGTGGTGTTCACCCGGTCACCAACGGTATGGCAACTGCAGCCGACTGGATGTCTGCGGCGTCTTTTATTTCCATGGCCGGCCTGATCGCCGCCGGTGGTTATGCCAACTCAACCTTCCTGATGGGCTGGACCGGTGGCTATGTGCTGCTGGCCATGCTGCTGGCACCGTACCTGCGCAAATTCGGCAAGTTCACTGTGCCGGACTTTATCGGTGATCGCTTCTACAGCAACGGTGCACGTCTGGCCGCAGTGGTCTGCCTGATCATCATCTGCGTCACCTACGTGATCGGTCAGATGGCCGGTGCTGGTGTGGCCTTCTCGCGCTTCCTCGAAGTGAGCAACTCCACCGGTATCTGGATCGCTGCCGGCGTAGTGTTCTGCTACGCGGTGTTCGGTGGGATGAAGGGCATTACCTACACCCAGGTTGCTCAGTACGTGGTGCTGATCATCGCTTACACCATTCCTGCGGTATTTATCTCCCTGCAACTGACCGGCAATCCGATTCCGATGTTCGGCATGTTCAGCGAGCACGCCGAGTCTGGTGTGCCGCTGCTGCAGAAGCTCAATGAAGTTGTCGCGGGTCTGGGCTTTACCGACTACACCGCCGATGTCAGCAACAAGCTGAACATGGTGCTCTTCACCATGTCGCTGATGATTGGTACGGCCGGTCTGCCGCACGTAATCATTCGCTTCTTCACCGTGCCGAAAGTCGCCGACGCCCGTTGGTCGGCTGGCTGGACCCTGGTGTTTATCTCCCTGCTCTATCTCACCGCTCCGGCTGTGGCTTCCATGGCGCGTCTGAACCTGCTGACCACTGTCTATCCGCAGGGTGCCGAAGCTCCAGCGCTGGCGTATGAAGAGCGTCCGGAGTGGGTGAAGACCTGGGAAACCACCGGTCTGATCGCATGGGACGACAAGAACGGCGACGGTCGCATCCAGCTGTATAACGATGTTGCCCCTGCCTTCACTCCGACCGCCGAAGCTCGTGGCTGGAAGGGCAACGAGTTGACCGTTAACAACGACATTCTGGTACTGGCTAACCCGGAAATCGCCAACCTGCCGGGCTGGGTTATTGGCCTGATTGCAGCGGGTGCCATTGCCGCGGCGTTGTCCACGGCTGCCGGTCTGTTGCTGGCTATTTCCTCGGCGGTGAGTCATGACCTGATCAAGAACATGATCAATCCGAAAATCAGCGAGAAGGGGGAAATGCGCGCAGCGCGGATCTCCATGGCGGTTGCGATCCTGCTGGCTACGTGGCTGGGGCTCAATCCGCCAGGCTTTGCCGCGCAGGTGGTGGCATTGGCCTTCGGTATCGCCGCGGCCACGCTGTTCCCGGCGCTGATGATGGGGATCTTCTCCAAGCGGGTAAACGACAAGGGCGCTATTGCCGGCATGCTGGTAGGCCTGGTGTTCACCGTCGTCTACATCTTCCTGTACCTGGGCTGGTTCTTTATCCCTGGCACGGCGACCTTCGCCAACACCCCGGATAACTGGATGTTCGGCATCTCGCCGCTGTCCATCGGTACCGTCGGTGCTCTTATCAACTTCGCGGTGGCCTATGCCGTGTCGCTGGTCAGCGTTGCACCGCCGAAGGAGATTCAGGACCTGGTGGAAAGCGTACGTACTCCCAAAGGTGCTGGTGGCGCGTTGAGCCACTGAGCATAATCACCCCCGGTCATGTCTGATCAGGGTCTTACTAGCGGGCCTCCTTGGGAGGCCCGTTTTATTTCCAGCTATCCATGGTGTGCCCACCCTTCGGGCGCGTCGCTGCGCAACGTTAAAAATTGCGCCAGGCAGTTTTTATTCTCGGGAGTCAGTCAATGCTGTGGACAATACTTGCCATCGTGGTGTCGGGGCTGGGGGCGGCTGGTATTGCCATGCTGCTGCGCAAGCTGACGGGCAATCGCTTGCCCAAGTGGATCATTCCCGCGTTTGGCGGTTTGGGCATGCTCAGCTACCAGATTTACTACGAGTACTCCTGGTTCGAGCACCAGTTGCAGCGTCAGCCGGCTGAGTCGGTGCTGGTGGCCAGTGAAACCGGTGAGGTGTTCTGGCGGCCCTGGACGTTCTACTGGCCGATGACCAAGGCCTTTACCGTGCTCGACAGCAAAAGCCTGCAGCGCCAGGAAGCGGACGGCAGTGTGATCGTCGCCTTTAACCTGTACCGCTTTGAAAAGCAGCATGTCGATCGCGTCACTCATCAGCCCCATCTGCTTAATTGCGCCACGGCGGAGCTGCTGCCTCTGGATGCAGAGAAAAAGCCGCTGCTGGATCAGCTGAAGCGCATTGCCAAGGATGATGAGCTCTACCGGCAGGTTTGCCAGTAGCCAATGAATTGAGATGGAGCCCTGATCCGCAGTGCGGGTTCAGGGCTTTTGCCATAACCGCCTGCCTCCACTTGGAGTCGCAGGCGCTGACATAGACCCAGATCAATGCGCCCGCCCGGGCGGCTCTCTAGAATCCCATCCCCCCTGGATTTCTGAGCCCGCGGTTTATGGCCACCTCCACCTATAGCCACCCCGAACTGCTGTCCCCTGCCGGCACCCTGAAAAACATGCGCTACGCCTTCGCCTATGGCGCGGATGCGGTGTATGCCGGGCAGCCGCGTTACAGCCTGCGGGTGCGCAACAACGAATTCGACCACGCCAACCTGGAAGCGGGTATCCGCGAGGCCCACGCCCAGGGCAAGCAGTTCTATGTGGTGGTCAATATCGCCCCGCATAACGCCAAGCTGAAGACCTTTCTGCGTGACCTGCTGCCCGTGGTGCTGATGGGCCCGGATGCGCTGATCATGTCCGACCCCGGCTTGATCATGCTGGTGCGCGAACACTTCCCGCAGATGCCGATTCACCTCTCGGTGCAGGCCAATGCGGTGAACTGGGCCAGTGTGAAGTTCTGGCAGCAACAGGGCCTCTCCCGGGTGATCCTGTCCCGCGAATTGTCCCTGGAGGAGATCGCCGAGATCCGCAGCGAAGTGCCGGGCATGGAGCTGGAGGTCTTCGTCCACGGCGCGCTGTGCATGGCCTATTCCGGGCGCTGCCTGCTGTCGGGCTATATCAACAAGCGCGATCCCAACCAGGGCAGCTGCACCAATGCCTGTCGCTGGCAGTACCAGGCCGAGGCGGCCCGCGAGAACGAACTGGGGGATATCGTGCAGGTTGTCGAACCGACCCTGGGCGTGGGCGCGCCCACCGAGCAGGTCTTCCTGCTGGAAGATGCCAGCCGTCCCGGCGAACAGATGGCCGCCTACGAGGACGAGCACGGCACCTACATCATGAACTCCAAGGACCTGCGCGCGGTGCAGCATGTCGAGCGCCTGGTGCAGATGGGTGTGCACTCACTGAAGATCGAGGGCCGCACCAAGTCCCATTACTACGTGGCGCGCACCGCCCAGGTGTACCGCAAGGCCATCGACGATGCCGTCGCCGGCAGGCCCTTCGACAAGAGTCTGATGAACACCCTGGAGTCCCTGGCCCACCGCGGCTACACCGAGGGTTTTCTGCGCCGTCATGTGCACGACGAATATCAGAACTATGAACGCGGCAGCTCGGTGTCTGAACAGCAGCAGTTTGTCGGCGAGCTGACCGGCGAGCGCCGTGGTGAACTGGCCGAGGTGCGAGTAAAGAATCGCTTCGCCGTCGGTGATGGCCTGGAGTTGATGACGCCTCAGGGCAACCTGCGCTTTACCCTCGCTCAGCTGGAAAACCGTCAGGGTCAGGCCATGTCGGTAGCCCCCGGCGACGGCCATGTGCTGTACCTACCGGTGCCGCCCGAGGTGCAGCTGGAATATGGTCTGCTGATGAGGGATCTGTAGGCGCACGCAGCGGCGCTTCGGCGATGCTTTTGAGCTGTTGTAGGAGCACGCCATGCGTGCGATTTTTTTCGCGGGCATGGAACTAGGCGTCCCCCCCGATCCTACGAGGCGCTGAGCTCTTACATCGAATGGGCGAGCTGGCGCCGCCGGCTGTTGAGCTGTTGCAGCAGCGCCGGCAGGCTATCGAGGCCCTGTTGGCGGGCCTTGCTGAACAGGATCAGGGCCAGTTCGGCGGTGGCCAGGGCGTCGGCGCTGGCGTGGTGGCGTTGTTGCACCTGCAGGCCGAAATGCTGGGTCCAGTCGTCCAGGCCAGCGTGGTTCAACTTGGCCTGGGGGCAGACCAGCGGGGCGATCTCGGCGACATCGAAGAAGGCGTGGCGCAGACGGTAACCCAGGCTCTGCTTGAGGGCGCGGGCCAGCATGCGCTGGTCGAATTCGGCGTGGAAGGCCAGCAGCGGGCTGTCGCCGACAAACTCCATAAAGCTCAGTAGGGCCTCGGCCGGCTCGGTGCCGTTGGCGATTTCGCTGGGGGCGATGCCGTGGATCAGGGTGCTGGCGCTGGCCCGATGGCCCTCGCGCTGCAGGGTGCACTCGAACTGCCGGCTAAGGTCGATGGCACCGTTTTCGATCACCACCGCGCCGATCGACAGCACCTGGTCGCGGCGCATGTTCAGGCCGCTGGTCTCCAGATCGAGGACGACGAAACGCTGCTGGCGCAGGCTGCGCTCATCGAACTCGGCCGGCTCGCTGAGCAGGCGCAGGCGTTCCAGTTGGCTGTGGGTCAGGGCCGGGCCGCGCCCGGTAAACCAGGTGAACTTGCTCATAGCTGATACCTCAGCGCCAGGCTGCTTTGCAGGCGCTGTGCCTGGCGGAAGGATTCACGCAGGATACGCCGGTCCAGATGATTGAGGTGATCCGGATCGACGCGGTTGGAGTAGGGCTGGCCATCGCGTGCCTGCAGCTGATGCTGCTGCATGCGCGCCTGCTGGATATAGTGGTAGGCCTCTTCGTAGGCCGCGCCGTCCTGGGCTTCGATCACGCCCTGGCTGCTTAGCGCGCGCAGGCGCTCCAGGGTGTTGCAGGCTTCCACGCCATGGGCCAGGGCCAGCAGGCGGGCACCGTCGACAAAGGGCGTAAGGCCCTGCACCTTGAGGTCCAGGGTGTCTTTCTCGGCCCCTTTGCGGGCCACCACGAAATCACGAAACATGCCGACTGGCGGACGCTGACGCAGGGCGTTCTCGGCCATCATGCGCTGGAACAGGATATTGCCGGCCACCTGCTGGAGCAGGCCCTGGCGCAATTGCTCGCAGCCCTGGGGTTCGCCCCATACGGCGCGCAGATCGAAATAGATGCAGGAGCTGAGCAGGTTCTCCGGCGTGGCTTCATGGACAAAGCTGCCGAAGCGTTTGGCCCATTCCTGGCGCGACAGGCACAGCTCGGGGTTGCCGGCCATGATATTGCCCTTGCACAGGCTGAAATCGCACTGCGCCAGGCGCAGGTTGATTTCCTGGGCCAGAGGCAGCAGGCGCGCGCGAATGGCCGCGGCCTCGGCTGCGTCGGCGGCTTCGAAGAGAATGCCGTTGTCCTGGTCGGTGTGCAGGGTCTGTTCGCAGCGGCCTTCGCTGCCGAACACCAGCCAGGTGAAGGGGACGCCCGGGTCGCCCAGGTCTTCCAGGGTCAGCTCGATGACCCGGCACACGGTGTGGTCGTTGAGCAGGGTGATCAGCTGGGTGATCTGGGTCGAGCTGGCACCGTGGGCGAGCATGCTGTCGACCAGCTGGCGCACATCGCTGCGCAGCGCCGCCAGGGTCTCGACCCGGCCTGCATGGCGAATGGTGCGGGCCAGGTGCACCAGATCGACGCGTTGCAGGCTGAACAGGTCGCGCTCGGAAATCACTCCGCACAGCTGGCCATGCTCGACCAGGCAGACGTGGGCGATATGCCGCTCGGTCATGGCAATCGCCGCATCGAAGGCGCTGGCATCCGGCGGCAGGTGGAAGGGCGAATGGGTCATCAGGCGGTCGATGGGTTGGGACAGATCGACGCCATCAGCCACCACCCGGCGCAGGTCGCGCAGGGTGAAGATGCCCAGGGGTTTGAGGGCCGGATCGACTATGACGATGCTGCCGACCTGCTGTTCGTGCATCAGCTTGACCGCATCGCGCAGCGGCATATCCGGCGCGCAGCTGATCGGGTTGCGCATCGCCAGCACGCCCAGGCGGGTGTCCAGGGAATACTGCGCGCCGAGGGTTTCCACCGCGCGCATCTGCACCTGCTGGTTGACCTGGTCGAGCAGGCTGCTGACCCCGCGCAGGGCGAAGTCGCGCAGCGGGTTGGACAGGGAGAACAGCTTGATAAACGCGGCTTTGCCCAGCAGCAGGCAGAAGGTGTCTTCGGCGGCCAGGTGTTCGGTGCGGGTGGCGCGTTCGCCGATCAGCGCGGCCAGGGGGAAGCATTCGCCGCTGGCGATCTCGAAGGTGGTCTCGGTGCCACGGCGTGCCGAGTGCGGGCGTTCGCCATGCACGCGGCCCTGCTTGACGATATAGAAGTGCTCGACCGGGCCATCGGTGGGTTTGATGATGGTCTCGCCCTGGCTATAGAAGCGCAGCTGACAGTTCTCCACCAGATAGGCCAGATGGGCTGTGTCCATCTGATTGAACGGCGGAAACTTCTGCAGGAACTCCATGGTGCCATGGATGTTCTGCAATACGGCCGTTTTACCTGCCTGGGCGAATGCGTCCGCTGTGCTCATGTGCGGCCTCGGGAGTTTGCTGTATGGAGATAATCGGCCGCTTCTGTCACCCGGGCCATTGGACATAAGTCTAGGCGCGGGCGCAGCACGATTTTGTAGGGTGTGTTGCGCGCACCAGCAATTTGCTGCCGGAGTTGGTGCGCACAGCGCACCCTACGCCTTGCGGCCATTTGCTATGGGGTTATCGGCATAAAAAAACCGCCCCGAAGGGCGGTTTTTTCTGTGGCTACAGCTGCGAATTACAGACCGTTGGCGGCCTTGAACTCGCGGCGGCGGCGATGCAGGACTGGCTCGGTGTAGCCGTTCGGCTGCTTGGCACCTTCGACCACCAGTTCCAGGGCAGCCTGGAAGGCGATATTGCTGTCGAAGTTCGGTGCCAGCGGACGGTACAGCGGGTCAGCCGCGTTCTGACGGTCAACTACCGGAGCCATGCGCTTGAGGCTGGCAACGATCTGCTCTTCAGTGGCGATGCCATGACGCAGCCAGTTGGCCAGCAGCTGGCTGGAGATGCGCAGGGTAGCGCGGTCTTCCATCAGGCCGACGTCGTTGATATCCGGCACCTTGGAGCAGCCGACGCCCTGGTCGATCCAGCGCACCACGTAACCGAGGATGCCCTGAGCGTTGTTGTCCAGTTCGTTCTGGACCTCTTCCGCGGTCCAGTTGGTGTTCTGCGCCAACGGGATGCTGAGGATATCGTCGAGGGAGGCGCGCTCGCGCTTGGCCAGTTCGGCCTGGCGGGCAAACACGTCGACCTTGTGGTAGTGCAGGGCGTGCAGGGTGGCGGCGGTCGGCGAGGGGACCCAGGCGGTGTTGGCACCGGCCAGTGGGTGAGCGATCTTCTGCTCGAGCATGCCGGCCATCAGGTCGGGCATGGCCCACATGCCCTTGCCGATCTGCGCGCGACCTTGCAGGCCGGTGGCCAGGCCGATATCGACGTTCCAGTTCTCGTAGGCGCTGATCCACTTCTCGGCTTTCATGGCAGCCTTGCGCACCACGGCACCGGCTTCCATGGAGGTGTGGATTTCGTCACCGGTACGGTCGAGGAAGCCGGTGTTGATAAACACCACGCGCTCGCTGGCGGCCTTGATGCAGGCTTTCAGGTTGACGGTAGTGCGGCGCTCTTCGTCCATGATGCCGACTTTCAGGGTGTTGCGCGCCAGGCCCAGGACGTCTTCGACGCGACCGAAGATCTCGGTGGTGAAGGCCACTTCTTCCGGGCCGTGCATCTTCGGTTTAACGATATAGACCGAGCCGGTGCGAGTGTTCTTGCGGCTGGTGTTGCCGTTGAGGTTGTGCACAGCGATCAGGCTGGTGAACAGCGCGTCCTGGATGCCCTCGGGGATTTCGTTGCCTTGGGCATCGAGAATCGCCGGGTTGCTCATCAGGTGACCGACGTTGCGGATAAACAGCAGGCTGCGCCCGTGCAGGGTCAGCTCGCTACCATCGACCTGGGTGTAGACGCGGTCCGGGTTCATGGTGCGGGTAAAGGTGCTGCCGCCCTTGGCCACTTCTTCGGCCAGGTCGCCCTTCATCAGGCCCAGCCAGTTCTTGTAGACCACCACTTTGTCGTCGGCATCGACGGCGGCGACCGAGTCTTCGCAGTCCATGATGGTGGTCAGTGCGGCTTCCATCAGCACGTCTTTAACGCCGGCGGCGTCGGTCTGGCCGACCGGGGTGCTGGCGTCGATCTGGATTTCGAAATGCAGGCCGTTGTGCTTGAGCAGCACGGCGATAGGCGCATCGCTAGCGCCCTGGAAACCTACCAGTTGCGCGTCGTCGCGCAGGCCGCTGTTGCTGCCGCCCTTGAGGCTGACAACCAGCTTGCCGGCTTCGATGCTGTAAGCGGTGGAGTCGACGTGGGAACCGGCAGCCAGCGGCGCGGCTTCGTCGAGGAAGGCGCGGGCGAAGGCGATGACCTTGTCGCCGCGAACCTTGTTGTAGCCTTTGCCTTTTTCCGCGCCACCGGCTTCGCTGATCGCGTCGGTGCCGTACAGGGCATCGTACAGCGAGCCCCAGCGGGCGTTGGAGGCGTTGAGGGCGAAACGCGCGTTCATCACCGGCACCACCAGCTGCGGGCCGGCCAGACGGGCGATTTCTTCGTCGACGTTCTGCGTGGTGGCCTGGAAGTCAGCCGGCTCCGGCAGCAGGTAACCGATTTCCGCAAGGAAGGCCTTGTAGGCGACCGGGTCATGGGCCTGGCCTTGACGCGCCTGGTGCCAGGCGTCGATCTGCGCCTGGAGCTGGTCGCGCTTGGCGAGCAGGGCACGGTTTTTCGGGGCCAGGTCATTGATGACCGCCTCGGCACCCGCCCAGAATTTCTCGGCAGCGATGCCGGTACCGGGGATGGCTTCGTTGTTCACGAAGTCGAACAGCACTTTGGCAACCTGCAGGCTGCCTACTTGAACGCGTTCAGTCATCACTTGCCTCACTCTGCTCAGCTCTACTCAATAGCCGCGTCGGACATGGGAAATAAGTCATGTAGTCCGAGGCGCGGCATACTACATCAAGATCCGGGGAAAATCAGTGGGTGCGCGTCGCTCGGCGACCAAGAAGTGCTTTGCGGTCACTACATGCAGTGATTTGTCGCGTTAAATTTTGAATATTGTTTCATATAAGTTAAAAAACAGTACACAACTTATTGTCTGGTGCGTTCGGCTCCAGCGTCGGGGCGCTCTGGCTATACTGCTGCGGCCCTTCTCTGGAGTCTGAGCCATGCCCATACAGGCGGCCACTGCGGCCGATCTCGACGAACTGGCCGCGCTGTTTGCCGGTTATCTGACCTTCTATGAGGTGGACAAGCCGTTGCCGGCGGTACGGGACTTTCTCGCCGACCGTTTGCACCGCGGCGACTCGACCCTGCTGTTGGCCCGCGATGGCCAGGGCGTGGCTTGCGGCTTCGTCCAGCTCTACCCGTTTTATTCCTCCCTGGCGCTGGAACCGGCCTGGTTGTTGAGCGATCTTTATGTGAGCGAGACGGCGCGTCGCCAGGGTGTCGGCGAGGCGTTGATGAATGCCGCCCGGGCGCATGCCGAGGCCAGCGGTGCCTGCGGTTTGCAGTTGGAGACGGCAAAGAGCAATCTGCCAGGACAGGCCCTCTACGAACGTCTCGGTTATATCCGTGACGAGGCGTTTTACACCTACTGGCTAGGCCTGCCCTGAGCGGCCAGCGAACAAGGAGCTGCATATGGATCATCTGGTATTGACGGTAATCGCCCAGGATCAGCCCGGCCTGGTCGAACGCATCGCCCAGTGCATCAGCGAGCACGGCGGTAACTGGCTGGAAAGCCGAATGTCGCGCATGGCCGGGCAGTTCGCCGGGATCCTGCGGGTCGATGTGCCGCTGGACGCGCACTCCGGGTTGGTCACGGCGCTGGAGGAGTTGCAGGCCCATGGCATCCGTGTGCAGATCGCCGCTGGCGGTACCGAGCCGGCGACCGTCTGGCAGGCCATTCGCCTGGAACTGGTGGGCAACGACCGTCCCGGCATCGTGCGCGATATCACCCGTCTGCTCAGCAGTCACGGGGTCAACCTGGAAAGCCTGAACACCGAAGTGGTCCCTGCACCCATGAGCGGCGAGCTGCTGTTCCAGGCCCAGGCTGTGCTGGGCGTACCGCAGAGCCTGAGTCTAGAGCAGCTGCAGACGCATCTGGAAACCCTTGCCGATGACCTGATGGTGGAGCTAAAGCTGCAGACCGAGGACTAGCAGGCCGTTGAAGACTACCTGCGTTGGCAATACGGCGTTAAAAACAGACTCGGCAAGCCGCTTGCGGCTAACGCGCTTTAGCGCGGCCCGGAGGGCGAGTGAAACGAGTAATGCTCATTTGCACCAGCAAACTCGCGTGCGAGCCCAGTCCGCTTCCTCGCCGCTTTGACCAGCCGAAGGCTGCTACTGGCGTAGCGCCTTGTCTTGCCTGCCTCGCCTACGCTTCAACAGCCTGCTAGCTCCGAGTGTTATCCACGCCCCATGTGGATAACTCTGTGGGTAGCATGAGGAGCCCCGGAGCACGACCTAGTGCCCCGGGGCTTTTTGCTAAGTGCTTATTTTTTAAGCACTTAGCAACTGGTTGTGCACAGAGGCCGGGGATGCTTCTGTGGATAAGCCGGGGGCAACTGCCTGCAGCCCAGGCGCTGCGCCCGTTGCATGGGATTGGTTGTTTTTTAGGCGATGGCCTGATGCCGTGTTGCTCTTGGCTAGCGCCGCTAAGGGCGGATGGCCGGGCTTTGTAGGGTGCGCCGTGCGCACCGAGAATCCGCTACTGAAGTTGAGGCCAGAGCCGGAGCCAGAACTGGTGCGCACGGCGCACCCTACCCCGTGGTCCCCTGGTAGCGCCCTGCAGCATTCAGGCGTTCTTACAGCGCCTGGCGTTTACGCAGGCTGAGCCAGGCATCCAGGCTGTAGAGCGCCAGGCCGGCCCAGATGCAGATAAAGGCCAGCAGGGTGCTGGGGGCGAAATGCTCGTCGAACAGGAAGATCGCCTGCAGCAGTACCAGGGTTGGCGCGAGGTACTGTAGAAAGCCCAGGGTGGTGTAGGGCAGATGGCGGGCGGCGGCGTTGAAGCACACCAGCGGTACCAGGGTGATCGGCCCGGCGGCGATCAGCCAGAGTGCCTCCGGGGTGCTCCAGAAGTCGGCCTGGGTGCTCATCGCCGCCGGGTTCAGCAGCAACCAGCCAAGCGCCAGCGGCAACAGCAGCCAGGTTTCCACCACCAGGCCGGGCAGGGCAGCCACCGGGGCCTGTTTGCGGATCAACCCGTAGAAACCGAAGGTCAGCGCCAGCACCAGCGACACCCAGGGCAGGCTACCCAGTTGCCACACCTGCTGCGCCACGCCGAGGGCGGCCAGGCCCACCGCCAGCCACTGCAGGCGGCGCAGGCGCTCGCCGAGAATCAGCATGCCCAGCAGCACGTTGACCAGCGGGTTGATGTAGTAGCCCAGGCTGGCTTCGAGCATGCGCTCGTTATTCACCGCCCACACATACACCAGCCAGTTGCTGGCGATCAGCACGCCGCTCAGGGCCAGCACGGCGAAGCGTCTGGGGTTGCTCCACAGTTCGCGCAGCCAGCCGGGATGCTTCCATACCAGCAGCAACAGCGCGCCGAACAGCGCCGACCAGAGCGCGCGATGGACGATGATCTCCAGCGCCGGCACGCCCTGAATGGCTTTGAAATAGAGCGGGAACAGGCCCCAGATAATGTAGGCGGTCAGGCCGAGAATATACCCGCGGCGCGGGTTGGCGGTGGCCATGGAGGGTCCTTGCTGAGGTTGCGAGCTAAAGACCTGCGATTCTAGTCGGGGCGACGCGGGCTTGTCTGGGCGGGCAGGTTTTTCTTCAATGCCATAAGCCACTTGGCTGTAACAAAGACGTTACGGCTAAACGGGCAACTGTAGTGCTCAGCCCTGTAGCCCGGCCAAGCCTTGGCGCAATCTGGGAGTGCTATCCCGGATTGCGCTGCGCTTATCCAGGCTACGGACTGCATGGGTCGAGGGTTCTTGGTGCGCGCGGCGCACCCTACAAGTCAGTCCTGTAGCCCGGATGCAATCCGGGGACACCATTTGCGGATTGCATCCGGGCTACCCAGGGTGCGTCAGAACAGCCTTAGCGGTTCTTCATCCAGGGCCGACAGTTGCTCGCGCAGGATCAGGATCTGCTCGCCCCAGTAACGCTCGCTGCCGAACCAGGGAAAGCTGATGGGGAAGGCCGGGTCGTCCCAGCGCCGCGCCAGCCAGGCGCTGTAGTGCATCAGGCGCAGGCTGCGCAGGCCTTCGATCAGCGGCAGTTCGCGGGGGTTGAAGTCGTGAAACTCCTGGTAGCCGTCCATCAGCTCGGACAGCTGGCCGAGGCGTTCGTGGCGCTCGCCGGCCAGCATCATCCACAGGTCCTGCACCGCCGGGCCCATGCGGCAATCGTCTAGATCGACCATATGGAAGGTGTCGTCGCGGCACAGCAGGTTGCCGGGGTGGCAGTCGCCATGCAGGCGAATGGATTTTACCGGGTTGGCGGCGAACAGTGCATCCACGCGCTTGAGCAGATCGCGGGCTACCGACTCGTAGGCCGGCAGCAGGCTGCGTGGAATAAAGCCGCCATCGAGCAGGGTGGCCAGGGATTCGTGACCGAAGTTGCTGACCTGCAGGGCTTCGCGGTGGGCGAAGGGACGCAGCGAGCCGACTGCATGCAGGCGGCCGAGCAGCTGGCCGAGGCGATACAGTTGGTCGAGATTGCCTGGCTCCGGCGCGCGACCGCCGCGCCGTGGGAACAGGGCAAAGCGAAAGCCGGCGTGCTCGAACAGGGTTTCGCCATCACGCACCAGGGGAGCGACCACCGGCACTTCGCACTCGGCCAGCTCGAAGGTGAAGCTGTGCTCCTCGCGAATCGCCGCGTCAGACCAGCGATCCGGGCGGTAGAACTTGGCGATCAGCGGCGTCTCATCCTCGATACCCACCTGGTAGACGCGGTTCTCGTAACTGTTGAGGGCCAGCACGCGGGCGTCGCTGAGATAGCCGATGCTCTCCACTGCATCCAGCACCAGATCGGGTGTGAGTGCGGCAAATGGATGGGACATGGGCGACTCCAGAACAATTGGCCGCAGAGTGTAGCGCTTCTGCATGGCCGGGCGGGATTTGGGCGTGTCAGCGCTCCGTAGGATGTGGTTGAGCGTAGCGATACAGGGTGTCAGTCCCCTGGCTTTGGCGTGCGCGCCAGGCAGTACACATCGACCCGGGCCGCACCGGCTTTGCTTAATAGACGCGCCAGGCTCTCGGCGGTTGCACCGGTGGTCAGCACATCATCGACCAGGGCTATATGCCGGCCGCTGATTGCGCTGCCCGGTGCCAGAGCAAAGGCCTTGCGCAGGTTGCGCTTGCGCGTTGCGGCATCCAGCTGTTGCTGCGCCGGCGTATCGATAATTCGTTGCAGCCAGTCTTTCTGCAACGGCAGCTGCAGCAGAGGGCTTAGCCATTCACAGAGCAGGCCGGCCTGGTTGAAGCCGCGCTGGCGTTGCCTGCGGCTGGCCAGGGGCACGGGCAGCAATAGGTCGGGGCGCGGCAGGCCCTCATCGAAGGCGTGCAATAAATGCTGTGACAAAAGCTCGCCGAGCAGACGTCCCAATGGCCATCTGGCCTGGTGCTTGAATCGGGTTATCAGGCTGTCGATGGGAAAGGCGTAGCGCCAGGGCACTTCGACCTTGCTAAAGCTCGGTGGCTTCTTCAGGCAGGCACCGCATACCAGGCCGTGGCTGGGCAGCGGCAGGGCGCAGACCTGACAATGCCCGCCCAGCCAGGGCAGCTCGGCCTCGCAACTGGTGCAGATGGCCAGCGCGCCGTCTGCGGCTTCGTCGCAGAGCAGGCAGTGCTGTTTGTTTTTTAACCAGTTGTAAACCTGGTTGGTCTTGCTGGGTTGACAGCGCATAAGCCTTCCATAACTATGCCGAACATCCGTGTGCGTCTGCTGAATCTAGCAGGGCGCAGCCAACAATAAGGAATTACCGATGAGCGCAACCACCGCCGCCAACCTGCGTCACGACTGGACCCTCGCCGAGGTCAAGGCGCTCTTCGAGCAACCCTTCAACGACCTGCTGTTCCAGGCGCAGACCGTGCACCGCGCGCATTTCGATGCCAACCGCGTGCAGGTCTCGACCCTGCTGTCGATCAAGACCGGCGCCTGCCCGGAAGACTGCAAGTACTGCC
>CAZOEC010000016.1:0-48640 GCA_964578635.1 uncultured Pseudomonas sp. | reverse complement strand
CTGATCTTCAACTACCCGCTGTCGATCCTCTGATTCACCGCTGTACCCGCGTCTGATTACTCCTTGTGTGTGTAACCTTCAGCCCGTCCTTGCGACGGGCCTTTTTTCTCAAAGGAGAAGCTGATCGAGCATTGCCATACCCAGCCAATCCTCTGCAAAACTGGAGAAATTCAATGGGCACGCTAAAAACCGAATGTGCAGAAGACAACACTGCAGAAAGCTCCCGCCGGAAGTTTCTGCAGCAATCACTGGTTCTCTCGGCAGGCGTTGCCGCGCTTGGCAGCCTGGGCCTGCCACGCCTGGTTGAGGCCGAACCCCTGACGCAACGCTACCCGGATGTACTGGTCGAGATGCTTGACGAAAGCTTCGGCAAATACCGCCTGTTCAACGCCAGCGTGGAGAAACTCGCCACCGGCATGCGCTGGGCCGAAGGCCCTGTATGGGTTGGCGATGGCCGCTATGTTCTGGTCAGCGATATACCCAACAACCGGATTATGCGCTGGGACGAAATCAGCAATTCATTCAGCGTATTCCGGGACGCCTCGAACCACTCCAATGGCTTGACCCGTGATCGCCAGGGCAGATTGATTACCTGCGAAGGCTCGACCACCAACGATCAAGGCCGCCGCATCACCCGCACCGAATACGACGGCAGCATCACTGTTCTCGCCGATAGCTATGACGGCAAGCGCTTCAATTCCCCCAACGACATCGTGGTCAAGCGCGACGGTTCGCTCTGGTTTACCGATCCGCCGTTCCAGACCGGGAATTATTACGAGGGCCATAAGATTACCCCCGCCCTACCCGATGCGGTGTATCGCATTGATGGCAACAACGGCAAAGTCACCCGTGTCATCGACAGCATTTCCGGCCCCAATGGCCTGTGCTTTTCCCCGGACGAAAAAACCCTGTATGTCGTCGAAGGCCGGGCCAAGCCAAATCGGCTGATCTGGGCTTACACGGTCAATGAGGATGGCTCCCTGGGGGAACGCCGTAAGCATATTGAAGCCATGGAACACGGTGCCTTAGATGGCATCAAGTGTGATGAGGACGGCAATCTCTGGTGTGGCTGGGGCAGCAGCGGTGCCCCCGGTGCCGAGCTGGAAAGCCTGGATGGCGTGATGATCTTCAATACCCAGGGCAAGGCCATCGGCCATATCAAGCTGCCTGAGCGTTGCGGAAACCTGTGCTTTGGCGGCAGCAAAGGCAACCGCCTGTTTATGGCCAGCAGCCATTCGCTGTATGCCCTCTACGTCAATACACGCGACGCCACCTTTGCTTGAGTAACGCCGCCGCGGGGCCGGCCAAAGGCCGGTCCCACGGTGCGGTTTAACCAAGCCTGGTCAGCGCAACCCACCCACCATCGCCGCCACCACGCTCAGCACGTCCTGGCCCAAACCCATGGAGCGCGCGCCGTTCCAGCCGGTCTGCGGGTTGGGGTTGTCGTCGTGGTCCTTGAACGGCATTTCGATGGTAAAGGCCAGGCAATCGAACTCCATCCCCACCGCATTGCAGGCCAGGCTGGTATTGGCCTCGCCGAACTGGTCGGGGGTGTAGCCGAAGGTGGTCTGAAACTCGGCACCGCTGTCGATCAGCAACTGCTTGAACTGGTTTTCCAGGCGTTGCAGGCGCGAGCTATAGCCGGGGTTGCCTTCGCAGCCGGCGACAAACACATGGGGGATTTCCTCGTCACCGTGAATATCCAGAAACAGGTCGACGCCGACCTGGCGCATCAGTTGCTGAACGAAGAACACCTCCGGGCTTTGCGCCGTGCAGGCCGACTGCCAGGCACGATTGAGGTCACAGCCGGCGGCATTGGTGCGCAGATGGCCGCGAAAGGCACCGTCGGGATTCATATTCGGCACCAGATACAGATCGGCCTGCGCCAGCAAGCTATTCAGCTCGGCATCGTCGCGCCGCTGCAGGCGCTCGATCAGCCCCTGGATAAACCACTCGGCCATATGCTCGCCGGGGTGCTGCTGGGCGATGATCCAGATCCGCCGCTGGGCCGCGGGGTTGCGGCTGACGCGCAGCACCTGGATATCGCGCCCTTCGATGCTTTTGCCGGTGGCGAACAGCTCGGCACCAGCCTGGCTCACGGCCTGCTCGATCAGCCGGCCGTGGCGCTCGCGGCTGTAGGGCTCGAAGTAGGCGAACCAGATCTGCCCGTGCTGCGGCTCGATGTCGAAATTCAGCGCGCCATTTTCAAAGCGGCTGGGCACGCGAAACCAGTTGAGCTGGTCGTAGGAAGCCACGGCGTGATAACCGTCCCAGGCGCGGGGATAGGACGACTGCCCGGCATTGCCCAGGCTGAAGCCGTAACGCTGGCCGGGCTGCAGGCCCTCGACCTTGAAGTGGAACCACTGGAAATGCCCGCTGTTGAGATCGGGACGAATGGCCAGCCGCACCTGCTGCGGGTTGCTGGCGTCGATAACCTCGATATTGCCGCTGTCGAAGTCGGAACTGATCTGCATAAATACCTCGGAAAGCTGTTGGCGCATCGCACCCGTTCGCCAAGAATCGCAGCTCCGCGCAGCCAGGGAAACGCCTGAGGCGACAAACTCAGATGAATTCCGCCTGCCACCATGGCGCGGGCAAGCCCGCGCGCGGCCGACGACGCAACTTGCGCCCGCAGCCGAGGTCTTTTGCCCGATACTGCCTGCAGCGCCGCCAGACGGCAGCTGCACAGACCCATGTCCGCCAACCCGCACAAGGAATGCCCATGACCCGCGCCCTCCGGCCCATCGCCCTGATCTGCGCCGCCCTGCTGATGGCCGGCTGCGCCAGCCAGACCACCGCTCCGCAAGCCCCCGAGACAGGCCAGACGCAGCCACCTGCCACTGTCGATGCCAGTGACCAGGCGCGGCTGATGGCACAGGCCAACCGCGGCGATCTCGACAGCCAGTTCCAGCTCGGCAGCCTGTATTTTGTCGGCAAACCGCAAAAGAACCTCAAGCAGGCCGAGTACTGGTGGAAGCTGGCCGCCGACAAGGGCCACGCCATGGCGGCGGTCAGCCTGGCCTACCTCTATACCGGCCGCGACAACCCGGACTTCAACAAACCGGCGCAGATGCTCAAGTACCTCAACCAGTCCGCCGCCGGTGGCAACCCGATGGCCCAGCATATTCTCGGCAACCTCTACCTGCGTGGCGAACAAGGCGTTGCACACGATCCCGCCCAGGCCCGCCGCCTGTTCCAGAGCGCCTGCCAGCAGAACTACCCGGCCAGTTGCACGGCCCTGGAGAAGCTGCCCTGAGCAACCCGCTCAAAAGGCTATGTACCCAAGGCCCCTCACCCTAACCCTCTCCCCGAAGGGGTGAGGGGACTAATCGGCGTAAGCCAGAAAACCGTGCAACAGTAACGGGCGCATAACCAAAAAACGGCGCGCTTGTGGCGCGCCGTGGCGGGGTGTCGAGAACGACTTTGGAGAGACCCGGCGCAGGCTTGTGGCCCAACCGGGTTATAGGCGAGGCGGCGACGGCCGAAACGCATATGGGCTACAGCAGCTGCTCACAGGGGCGTGAGCAGCTCGCCGTGTTCGATAAAGGCCTGCAGATTGGCCTGCACCAGCTCTTCCATCTGCAAGCGGGTTTCTTCACTGGCGCTGCCGATATGCGGCAACAGCACCAGGTTATCCAGCTCGCGCAGCGCCAGCGGTACCTGCGGTTCGGCCGCGTAGACATCCAGCCCGGCAGCGCCGAGGGCACCGCTGCGCAGGGCGGCGATCAGCGCCGGCTCATCGACCACCGAACCGCGCGCGACATTGATCAAAATGCCGTCCGGCCCCAGGGCTTCGAGTACCTCGCGGCCGATCAGCTGCTGGGTAGACGCACCACCGGGGCAGGTCAGCACAAGAAAATCCGCCCAGCGCGCCAATTCGATCAGACTGGCCTCATAAGCATGGGGGCAATCGGCCAGCGGCTTGCGGTTGTGGTAACGCACCGCCATGGCAAAGCCACTGGCGCGCTGCACCACGGCCTCGCCGATGCGGCCGAGGCCGACGATACCCAGGCGCTTGCCGCTGACCTTGCGCGCCAGTGGAAAAGCACCATCGACCCAGTTACCGGCGCGGACAAAGCGGTCGCTTTCCGACATGCGCCGCGCCGTGTCGATGATCAGGCCCATGGCCAGGTCGGCCACGCAGTCGTTGAGCACATCCGGGGTGGTGCTGAGGGCGATGCCGCGTTCGCGCAGCAACTCCAGCGGATAGGGGTCGTAGCCCACGCCGAAGCTGCAGATGGCCCGCAGCTTCGGCAGGCATGCCAGCTGCTCGACGCTGCAACCGAAGCGCGCCGAAGACACCAGCAGTTCGAACTGCCCGCCCTGCTCGCGCAGAAAGGCCAGGGGATCGGCCTGCTGCCATAGCGCGGTGACTTTATATTGCTCAGCCAGCGTGCGATTGAAGCCTTCGCTTAGCGGGCCGATCTGCAGTACCTGGGGTTTGTTCATGTCGGCTCCTGGGATGGCCTTTATCTCGGTGGAAATTGGTGCGCACGGCGCACCCTACAGTCCGTACGCGCCTGCTCCGTAGGGTGCGCCGCGCGCACCGGCATTCAGGTCACCGGTGCCGGGTTGAACAGGGTCAGATCGTTGTGCAGCCTATGCTTCTCGGCCCAGGTCTGTTGCTTGCCGCTGGCGACGTCCAGGTACAGCTGGAAGATATGCCAACCCATCTCGTCCAGAGTCATGCGCCCCGAGGTGATCTGCCCGGCGTCGACGTCGATCAGGTCCGGCCAGCGCTCGGCCAGCTGGGTACGGGTGGCGACCTTGATTACCGGCACCATGGCCAGGCCGTATGGCGTACCGCGACCAGTGGTGAAAATATGCAGGTTCATACCCGCAGCAATCTGCAAGGTCCCGCAGATAAAGTCGCTGGCCGGCGTGGCGCAGAACCACAGGCCCTTGCCGCGCACCCGCTCACCCGGTGAAACCACCCCGGCGATGGGGCTGGAGCCGGACTTGGCAATCGAGCCCATGGCCTTTTCGACGATATTATTCAGACCGCCCTTCTTGTTGCCCGGCGTGGTGTTGGCGCTGCGATCGGCCATGCCGCGCTGCAGGTAGCGGTCGTACCAGTCCATTTCGCGAATAAGCGCATCGGCCACCTCGACCGAAGCCGCGCGCGGGGTCAGCAGGTGGATGCCATCACGCACCTCGGTGTTCTCCGAGAACATCACCGTGGCCCCGGCGCGCACCAGCAAATCGGCGGCCACCCCCAGGGCCGGGTTGGCGGTAATGCCGGAAAACGCATCGCTGCCACCACACTGCATGCCCACCGACAACTCGGACGCCGGCACCGTCTCACGGCGACGCTGGTTCAGCACCTGCAGGCGCGTCTCGATCATCTGCATGATCTGCTCGACCATGCCGGCAAAGCCGTTGCTGGAATCCTGCAGGCGGAACAGCCAGTCCTCCTCGTCCATGCCATTGGTCAGTTGGTCGCCATCCATCAACTGGCTGGCCTGCAACTTCTCGCAGCCAAGGCTGATCACCAGTGCCTGGCCGCCGAGGTTGGGGTTGCGGCTGATGTTGTACAGCGTGCGGATCGGCACCACCGCATCCGGCGCATTGATCGCCACACCGCAGCCATAGCTGTGCGACAGCGCGACCACGTCATCGACATGCGGGTACTTGGGCAACAGCTCCTTGCGCACCCGCTCGACGCAGTGATCAAGCACGCCGACCACGCACTGCACGGTGGTGGTGACGCCAAGGATATTGCGCGTGCCGACGCTGCCGTCCGGGTTGCGGAAACCCTCGAAGGTATAACCGGTAAGCGGTTCGACCGATGCAGCGGCCAGGGTCGCTTTGGGCAGGTTGTCCAGCGCCGGCGGCTCGGGCATGCGCAGTTGCGCCTCGGTCACCCAGCGTCCGGCGGCGATGGGCTCCAGGGCATAACCAATCACCTCGCCGTAGCGCAGCACCTCGCCGTCCATGGCGATGTCCTGCAACGCCACCTTATGGCTCTGCGGAATGCCTTCGACGGCCTCCAAACCATCGGCAAAACGGCCACCCTTGGCCACGCCCTGCTCATTGACCACCACACCGACGTTGTCGGCCGGGTGCAGGCGGATATAGCGCGGCGAATCCTGATGGGGAATCAACTGCATGGACATGTTCTCCTCTATTTCAAGTTGGACGCCGCCACGGCGCTTTCAGCCGCAAGGCCTGGCGGCTGGTCCAGCTCGATCCTGTGAATACGACCGACGATAAACAGATAACTGATTACCGCCAGCACAGCGTTGGCGCCGACATAGATCAGCGCCGCATCGAACGAACCGGTATGGCTGACCAGGTAACCGACCACGATAGGCGTGGTGATGGCCGCCAGGTTGCCGAAGGTATTGAACAGCCCACCGGACAGGCCAACGATCTGCCGCGGCGAGGTGTCGGCCACCAGCGTCCAGCCCAGGGAACCGAAGCCCTTGCCGAAAAACGCCAGGGCCATCAGGGCAATCACTGCGCTATCACTGTCGACATAAATGCTCAGCACAATGCAACTGGCCAGCAGCATGCCGACGATGATGGGCAGCTTGCGCGCGAGGGTCAGGGAATAACCGCTGCGCAGCAGACCGTCCGACACCAGGCCGCCGAGCACGCCGCCGACAAAGCCGCTGATCGCCGGCAGCGCCGCCATAAAGCCGGCGGTGAGAATGCTCATGCCGCGCGCCTGCACCAGGTACACGGGAAACCAGGTGAGGAAGAAATAAGTGATGGCGTTGTTGCAGTACTGCCCGAGGTACAGGCCGATCAGCGTGCGCTGGGTCAGCAGCAGTTTGAGATAGCGCCACTGCGACCCGCCCGCACCGGCAGGCCGCGGGGCCATATCGATCAGCGCGCCGCCGTCTTCGATATGAGCAAACTCGGCCGTACCCAGGCGTGGATGTTCACGCGGGCTGTGCATCAGTTTGAGCCATACGCCACAGAGCAGCAGGCCCAGGCCACCGAGCACGTAAAACACATACTGCCAGCCCATGTCCTGCACCACCCAGCCCATCAGCGGGGCAAATACCGCAGTGGCGGCATACTGCGCCGACGTGGACATGGCGGTGGCGGTGGCCCGCTCGCGGGTTGGGAACCAGGCGGCGATGATCCGTGCATTGCCGGGAAAACACGGCGCGCCGGCAAAGCCTACCGCCAGGCGCAGACCAAACAGGCTGACGATGGCCCAGGCCAGCGGCAGCATGTCGACAAAGCCCTGCAACAGGGTAAACAGCGACCAGCACAACAGCGTGATGAAATAGACGCGCTTGGCACCAAAGCGATCGAACAGCCAGCCACCGGGAATCTGCCCGATCACATAGGCCCAGCCGAACGCCGAAAAGATATAGCCGAGCATCACCGCATCGATGCCCAGGTCCGCCTGCAGCGCCGCGCCGGCAATCGACAGGCTGGAGCGGTCGGCAAAGGTGACCGTGGTGACGAGAAACAGCATCAGCAGGATGGAGTAACGCACCCGGCCTGGTTTGACTGCTTGCATGGGGCGAGCTCGACAAGAATTCGAATAAGGCGGCCCGGTGCACGCTGACACCGGGCCTACGGACCGCCGGCCGCCGGGACGCCGGACCGCGGTTTAGCGCACCAGGCAGGGCCGCTTGTTATCGAACTGCCAGTTGGGGATCAGGTACTGCATGGCCACGGCATCGTTGCGCGCACCCAGGCCCATGCCCTTGTACAGCTCGTGGGCCTTGGCCAGGGCGTCCCAATCCAGCTCCACGCCCAGACCTGGGGTCTTCGGCACCTGCACCAGGCCGCCCTCGATCTGCAGCGGGTTGTGGGTCAGGTATTGGCCATCCTGCCAGATCCAGTGGGTGTCGATGGCCGTGACCTTGCCCGGCGCGGCAGCAGCCACGTGGGTGAACATGGCCAGGGAAATATCGAAGTGGTTGTTGGAATGCGAGCCCCAGGTCAGGCCCCACTCGTTGCACATCTGCGCCACGCGCACCGAACCCTGCATGGTCCAGAAGTGCGGGTCGGCCAGCGGAATATCCACCGACTGCAACTGGATGCAGTGGCCCATCTGCCGCCAGTCGGTGGCGATCATATTGGTCGCGGTCGGCAGGCCAGTGGCGCGGCGGAACTCGGCCATCACTTCGCGGCCGGAGTAGCCGTTTTCTGCGCCGCAGGGGTCTTCGGCATAGGCCAGTACGCCATGCAGATCGCGGCACAGCTCGATGGCTTCGGCCAGGGACCAGCCGCCGTTCGGATCAAGGGTCACCCGCGCCTGCGGGAAGCGCTCGGCCAGGGCACGAATCGCCTCGACCTCTTCACCGCCGCGCAGCACGCCGCCCTTGAGTTTGAAGTCGTTGAAGCCATAGCGCGCATGGGCCGCCTCGGCCTGGCGGACGATGGTCTCGGGGCTCAGCGCCTCTTCGTTGCGCACGCGGAACCAGGCGTCGTCGGCATCCGCTTCGTTGCGGTAGCCCAGGTCGGTCTTGCCCTTGTCGGCAATAAAGAACAGATAACCGAGCATCTCCACCGCATCACGCTGCTGGCCTTCGCCAAGCAGGGCTGCGACCGGCACACCGAGGTGCTGGCCGAGCAGATCGAGCAGCGCCGCCTCCAGGGCGGTGACCGCGTGGATGGTGATACGCAGATCGAAGGTCTGCAGGCCACGGCCGCCCGAATCGCGGTCGGCGAAGGCCTTGCGCACCTGGTTAAGCAGGCCGTTGTAGTTGCCGATGGGCTGGCCCACCAACAAGCTGCGAGCATCTTCCAGGGTCTGACGGATGGCTTCGCCACCGGGAACCTCGCCGACGCCGATGCGCCCGGCGTTGTCCTTGAGAATCAGGATATTGCGGGTAAAGAATGGGCCGTGGGCACCACTCAGATTGAGCAGCATGCTGTCATGGCCGGCAACCGGCACAACCTGCAGCTCGGTGATAATCGGGGCACCTGAAAAGGCACCGGCAGTGTTAGCTGTACTCATGACCGTTCCCTTATTGTTGTTAAACGGGCTTAGGCATTGCGGAGATCATGTGGGAGGGGCTTTAGCCGCGACAGCTGTTTATCTGTCGCGGCCTTTCGCGGCTAAAGCGGATCGCCGCCCGGCCCCTCCCACAAAACAACGATTACAGTGTCAACCGACGTAAGTGGTCTTCACCGTGGTGTAGAACTCCTGGGCGTACTTGCCCTGCTCGCGGCTGCCGTAGGACGAACCCTTACGGCCGCCGAACGGCACGTGGTAATCCACCCCGGCAGTGGGCAGGTTGACCATGACCATGCCGGCCTGGGCGTGACGCTTGAAGTGGTTGGCGTGCTTCAGCGAGGTGGTGCAGATACCGGCGGACAGACCGAACTCGGTGTCGTTGGCCATGGCCAGCGCTTCGTCGTAATCGGCCACGCGGATGATATTGGCCACTGGGCCGAAGATCTCTTCGCGGCTGATGCGCATATCCGCCGTGCAGTCGGCAAACAGGGTCGGGGCCAGGTAGTAGCCGTCCTGCTCGCAGGAAACCCGCTCGCCGCCGCAGACCAGGCGTGCGCCCTCGGCCTTGCCGATCTTGATATAACGCAGGTCCTGATCCAGCTGGGCCTGGGAGACCACGGGACCGATATCGGTGCCCTTCTCCAGCGCATTGCCGACCTTGATCGACTTCATCCGCTCGGCCATGGCCGCGACGAACTGATCGTAGATGCCGGCGGTGACGATCAGACGGCTGGAGGCGGTGCAACGTTGACCGGTGGAGTAGAAGGCACTCTGCACCGACAGTTCCACGGCGGTTTTCAGGTCCGCGTCGTCGAGGATGATCTGCGGGTTTTTGCCGCCCATTTCCAGCTGCACCTTGGCACCACGCGCCACACAGCTGGCAGCGATGCTGCGGCCGACACCGACCGAGCCGGTAAAGCTGATGCCATCGACCTGCTTGTGCTGGACGATGGTTTCACCGACCACCCGGCCGCTGCCCATCACCAGGTTGAACACCCCAGCCGGGAAACCGGCGCGGGAGATGATTTCGGCAATCGCCCAGGCGCAGCCCGGTACCAGATCGGCCGGCTTGAGCACCACGCAGTTGCCGTAGGCCAGGGCCGGAGCGACTTTCCAGGCGGGAATGGCGATGGGGAAGTTCCACGGAGTGATCAGGCCGATCACGCCCAGCGGCTCACGGGTGACTTCCACCGAGACGCCGGGGCGCACCGAGGCCAGCACTTCACCGGCCTGACGCAGGCATTCGCCGGCGTAGAACTTGAAGATATTGCCGGCGCGAGTCACCTCGCCGATGGCCTCGGGCAGGGTCTTGCCCTCTTCCCGAGCCAGCAGCGCACCGAGCTCTTCGCGGCGGGCGAGGATTTCGCTGCCGACCTTGTCCAGCGCATCGCTGCGCGCCTGGATACCGGAAGTCGACCAGGCCGGAAAAGCGGCGCGGGCGGCGGCGATGGCCTGGTCAACCTGAGCGGCATCGGCCTGGGCGTATTCGCCGACCACATCGGCCAGGTCGGACGGGTTGATATTGCGCGAGTAGTCGCTGCCGGCGACCCATTGGCCGCCGATATAGTTGTCGTAACGCTTGTTCATGATCCCTTCCTAGCTATGTATGGCTTGCGTAGGGTGTCGCGGGGCCGCCCAGGCCGCGCGCACCAATGACGGCGAACGGCTGGTGCGCACAGCGCACCCTACGGCGGCTTGGCCCGCCACATTCAACTGCTTATTGCGCGCCCTGGGCTTCGATCAGTGCGGCGAGCATTTCGTATTCTTCCGGCAGCAGATCGGTCAGCGGGGTGCGCACGGGGCCGGCGTCATGGCCGACAATCTTCGCGCCCGCTTTGATGATGCTGACGCCATAACCGGCGCAGCGATTGCGGATGGCCAGGTACGGCAGGAAGAAGTCATCGATGATCTTGCCAACGCTGGCGTGATCGTCACGGGCCATGGCGTGGTAGAAATTCATCGCGGTCTTGGGGATAAAGTTGAATACCGCCGAGGAGTACACCGGCACGCCCAGGGCTTTATAAGCAGCGGCGTAGACTTCGGCGGTCTGCAGGCCGCCCAGATAGCTCAGGCGATCACCCAGACGACGGCGGATGGACACCATCAACTCGATATCGCCGATGCCGTCCTTGTAGCCGATCAGGTTCGGGCAACGCTCGGCCACCTGCTCCAGCAGCGGCGCGGTCAGGCGGCAGACGCTGCGGTTATAGACCACCACGCCGATCTTCACCGATTTGCACACGGCTTCAACGTGCAGGGCCACGCCTTCCTGGCTGGCTTCGGTCAGGTAGTGCGGCAGCAGCAGCAAGCCCTTGGCCCCCAGGCGCTCGGCTTCCTGAGCCATTTCGATGGCCTGACGGGTCGGGCCACCGACGCCGGCGAGGATCGGCACGCTGCCGGCGCAGGTGTCGACCGCGGTCTTGATCACCGCCGAATACTCTTTGCCGGTCAGGGAGAAAAACTCCCCCGTACCACCGGCGGCGAACAGCGCCGAAGCACCATAGGGGGCCAGCCATTCCAGGCGGCGCGCATAGGTATCGGGGCGGAAATCGCCGGCAGCATCAAAGTCGGTCACGGGAAAAGACAGCAGACCGGAAGAGAGGATGGACTTCAGTTCTTGTGGATTCATTGTGCGAACACCCTGTAGAGCGAAATGGTGGAGAGGAGCATCAGTCGAGACTGTAGAGATACGTTATCGTACAACAATGGTCAATACCATCACTTTTCTCGACCGGCTATCGCCCGAGCTGCCACCCCCCGCCTCCGCCAGTCGCTAGCGCAGTGACACCACGGCTGCGCGCCAGGCTCGGCGCTAGAAGCCTTTCCATGGCCATTACAGAGCCAGTAGCGATTACTTCGACTTAAGTTGTAGAGCCACGCCGCACCCATAACCGATGGTCGCCGCCGGCACTTTTCGCGCAACGGCGCGTTGACAAGTTCGTCAGACGCTGTTGATAATCCGGCCAAGTCATACGACAACGTATGACACTTCTAACAACAAAAAATCAGGCCCAGCCATGATTATGAAGACCCAGGCCCAAGTGCCCTTCACCTGCCCGATAGCTGTCACCCCAGACGGCCCAGTCGCCTTGTGCGCCATGCTCCCGCGCAGTGCTCTGCATCTGCTGCGTAGCGCCGCGCCGAACCACCGCCCTTATTCCTGCTTGCGCCCCCTGCACCGCGCCCGGCCTGCAACGCCGGGCCTTGGTGCGGCCGGCGCACGGCTCCGCGCCTCTGCTGCCCTGTCCCTGGAGAACCCTGTCCATGCTTGAACAAGCCCATACGCACAGCCCGCGAGTGGTGGACATGCAGGTGATCCCGGTGGCCGGCCACGACAGCATGCTGCTCAACCTTTGCGGTGCCCATGCGCCCTACTTCACCCGCAACCTGGTGCTACTGAAAGACAGCGCCGGGCGCAGCGGCGTCGGCGAAGTGCCGGGCGGCGAAGGCATTCGCCAGGCACTGGAGCGCAGCAAGGGGCTGGTCATCGGTCAGCCGGTCGGCCGCTATAACCGCGTACTCAACAGCCTGCGTCAGGCCATCGCCGGGCGCGACGGCGGCCCGCAGACCACCGTGCATCAGGTGACGTCCGCGGCCGAGGCCGCCGTACTCAAGCAGCCGCACGAGATCAACCTGCGCCTGGACAATGTGATCACCGCGGTCGAGGCGGCGCTGCTCGATCTGCTCGGTCAGCACCTGGAAGTGCCGGTGGCCGAGCTGCTCGGCAACGGCCAGCAACGCGACAGCGTGCCGATGCTCGCTTACCTCTTCTATATAGGTGACCGTCAGCGCAGCGACCTGCCCTATCTGGCCGGCCAGGGTTCGGGCGAAGACTGGTACCACCTGCGCCATCAGCCCGCCGTCACCCCCGAGGCCATCGCCCGCCTGGCCCAGGCCGCCAACGCCCGTTACGGCTTTAGCGACTTCAAGCTCAAGGGCGGCGTGATGCGCGGTGCAGAGGAAATGCAGGCGGTGGCCGCGATCAAGGCGTGTTTTCCCGAAGCCCGCGTGACCCTCGACCCGAATGGGGCCTGGTCACTGAATGAGGCCATCGAACTGTGCAAGGGCCAGGGCCATCTGCTGGCCTACGCCGAAGATCCCTGCGGCCCGGAAAACGGCTACTCCGGCCGGGAGATCATGGCCGAGTTCAAGCGCGCCACCGGCATCCCCACCGCCACCAATATGGTCGCCACCGACTGGCGGCAGATGGGCCACTCGCTACGCCTGGAAGCGGTCGATATCCCCCTGGCCGACCCGCACTTCTGGACCATGCAGGGCTCGGTACGCCTGGCGCAGATGTGCGAGGAGTTCGGCCTGACCTGGGGCTCGCACTCCAACAACCATTTCGATATTTCCCTGGCCATGTTCACCCACGCGGCCGCCGCCGCACCGGGGCGCATCACCGCCATCGACACCCACTGGATCTGGCAGGAAGGCCAGGAGCGCCTGACCCGCGAACCGCTGCAGATCGTCGGCGGCCGGGTGCAGGTGCCGCAAAAACCAGGGCTGGGCATCGAGCCGGACATGGACCGCATCATGCTCGCCCACGAACTCTACAAACAGGTCGCCGGTGCTGCCCGCGACGACGCCATGGCCATGCAGTACCTGGTGCCTGGCTGGCAGTACCACCCCAAGCAACCGAGCCTCGGCCGCACGCCGGCCTAACTGATCGCTTCGCCACAAGCCCACCCACCGGAGAACTCCAATGAAAAAAACAATCCGCGCCTCCCTGCTCTCTGCCCTGGTCGGCATGGGGGCCCTCGCCGCCCAGTCGACCGCCTTCGCCGCCGACGAAGTCAACTGGCCGACCCGCCCGGTGCAGGTGGTGGTCATTGCCAACCCCGGCGGTGATACCGACTTCAACGCGCGCATGATGGCCAAGTACTTCAACAAGATCACCGGCAAGAACATGGTGGTGACCAACGTCGCCGGCGGTGGCGGCACCCTGGCCGCCGAGCAGGTCAAAGGCGCTGCGGCGGACGGCAACACCATCCTCTTTACCCACACCGGTCAGTTGATCGTCAACGAAGTGGCCGGCCTGTCGGATGACAGCTTCGAGGCCTTCGATATTGCCTGCATCGCCGGCGTGGACAAGGGCGCGATCTTCGTGGCCAGCGAGAGCGCCGGGGTGAAGAGCCTGCAGGCGCTGATCGACAAGGCCAAGGCCAATCCCAACAGCGTCAGCTACGGCACCGAGATGGGCAGCTTCTCGCATATCCAGGGGCTGATGTTCGAACAGCTGGCCGGGGTGAAACTGAAGATGGTCGACGCCGGCACCGTGTCGGAGAAGGTCGTTGCCCTGCTGGGCGGTCGCATCGATCTGGGCGCAATCAGCTACGGTTCGGTGCAGGACTATGTCACCGGCGGCCAGATGTTCGCCCTCGGCCAGCCCAACGGCGAGCGCAACGCACTGCTCGGCGACGTACCGACCTTCAAGGAGCAGGGCGTCGACTTCACCATCGACAAGCCCTATGTGGTCGCATTCCCGAAAGGCACCGACCCGGCCATCGTGGCCAAGATGGCCGGCATCATGCAGCAGATCACCGAGCTGCCCGAGTACGCCGATGAGCTGAAGAAGTCCTTCAAGCAGCCGGTGGCCTACCATGGCACCGAAGAAGCCATCGCCGTGCTGAGCAAGACCCGTGAAGACTTCATGCAGTACAAGGATGTTCTGCGCAACAAGTAACAGGTGTCCCGGTCGGTTTGATTGCCGACCGGTTCCCGGCCCCATCCCCTGAGGTTTCCCGATGGCTACCAGCAAGAAAAAGGAGCTGCTGATCGGCGTTGCCATGCTCGGCACCGGTCTCGGCTACCTGTTAATGACCACCCAGCTGCCGCGCCACGACGGTATTGATGCGGCCTTTGTACCCAGCCTGCTGTCGGCAATGCTCTGCCTGCTCGGCTTTCTGCAATTGCTGAGTGTGCGCGGCCTCTCCAAGGCCGTGGCTGAGGGTGAGGTCGAAGGCGAGGTCGAGGGCCAAGCCCCGGCTAGCAGCGATATCAAAACGGTGGTCAAGACCCTGGCGTTGATCGTCGGCTATATCGCCCTGCTCAACCCGGTCGGCTTTCCGATCATGACCGCGATCTATCTGTACCTGCAGTTCATCGTGCTGACCCCGCTCGACCATCGGGTCAACCACCTCGTCTATGCCCTGATCGCCTTGGTCACGTCGGCCATCACCTATCTACTGTTCCGCGAGGCCTTCGATCTGATGCTGCCTTCCGGACTGCTGCCGTTCTAAGGAGGATCGACCATGCTCGAATTACTGCAGCAAGGCTTCGGTGCCGTCTTCACTGTCCATATCATGCTGCTGATGGTGATCGGCGTTGCCGTCGGCATCGTCTTCGGCGCGGTGCCCGGCCTGTCGGCGACCATGGCGGTGGCCCTGTGCCTGCCGCTGACCTTCACCATGGGCCCGCAAGCCGGCCTGTCGCTGCTGGTCGCGCTGTTTATCGGGGCCACCTCGGGCGGGCTGATCTCGGCCATCCTGTTGAAGATCCCCGGCACGCCCTCCTCCATCGCCACGGTGTTCGACGGCGGCCCGCTGATGGAACAGGGCCATGGGGTCAAGGCCCTCGGCGTCGGTATCGTGTTTTCCTTTCTCGGCACCATTTTCAGCATCGCAGCGCTGATGTTTATCGCCCCACAGCTGGCCAAGGTCGCCCTGCGTTTCGGTCCCCATGAGTACTTCGCCATCGCGGTGTTCTCCCTGACCCTGATCGCCACCCTGTCCGCCGGCTCCATGGTCAAGGGCCTGTTCGCCGGGGCCCTAGGCTTTGCCGTGTCCACTGTCGGTATCGCCCCGGTGGAAGCGATCCGCCGCTTCACCTTCGGCGTCGCCGAGCTCAATGGCGGCTTCGCCATGCTCACGGTGATGGTCGGCATGTTCGCCGTGGCCGAGATCATCAAACTGGCCGAAACGGGCCGCCGCGCCCACCAGGACAGGGCCAAGTCGGTCAGCCTCAAGCACATCAACGGCTTCGGTTTCTCGCTCAAGGAGTTTCGTGAGCAGCTGCCCAACGCCGGGCGCTCCGGCCTGATCGGCCTGGGTATCGGCATCCTTCCGGGCATCGGCGCAGGCACCTCCAACCTGGTTGCCTACATCATCTCGAAGAAGCGCGCGAAGAATCCCGAGACCTACGGCAAGGGCAATATCGGTGGCATCGTCGCCAGCGAAACGGCCAACAACGCCGGCATCGGCGGGGCCATGCTGCCGCTGATGACCCTGGGTATTCCGGGCGACACCGTCACCGCGATCCTGCTCGGCGGCTTCCTGATCCACGGCATCCAGCCCGGCCCGCTGCTGTTTATCAGCCAGGGGCCGCTGGTGTACACCATCTTCGCCGCGCTGATCGTCGCCACCGTGCTGATGCTGTTTATGGAGTTCTACGGCCTGCGCCTGTTTATCAAGCTGCTCGACGTGCCCAAGCACATCCTGCTGCCGATTATCCTGGTGCTCTGCGTGGTCGGTGCCTTCGGCCTGAGCAGCCGGCTGTTCGACGTCTGGTCGATCCTGCTGTTCGGCATGCTCGGCTACCTCTTCGTCAAAGCCGGGATGCCGGCGGCCCCCTTTATCATCGGCTTTATCCTCGGGCCCATGGCGGAAACCAACCTGCGCCGCGGCCTGATGCTCTCCGACGGCAACTTCGGCGCGTTTCTCAGCAACCCCATCGCCGCGGTCTTCCTCGCCCTGGCCCTGGTCTTTATCTTCTGGCAAGTCGTCAGTTCACTGCGCACCAAGAAAAGCCTGGTGAACGAGATACTGCGTACCTGAGCCCGCCCCTTGGCCAGGCTTAAGCCAGCATCTCGCTGATCCAGCGGGCGTGCTGGGCAACCTCCTGCACCTTCGCCTCGGGCACGGCCTGCCGCGCCTGGGCGAAGTCGACCAGGGTGCGCTGCTTCAAGCGCAACAGTCGCTGCCACTTGGCGAGGAACGCCGGGCTGCGTTGCCGGAGGTGCTGCGGACCGAAGTACAGCTCCTCGGCGCTGTACATCACCGGCCTTATGCGCTCGGCGACGATGATTTCGTAGTAGAAGCGGTTTTCCCGCAGCAGGTCCTCGCAGAGGATGCTGTAGCCGTTGTCCATCAGCCATTGGCGCAGTGGCTGCTCGCCGCCGTTGGGCTGCAGAATCAGGCGCTCATCACCGCTCAGGCGGGCCTTGCCGCTGGCGAGGATGTCGCGGATTCTCTCGCCGCCCATGCCACAGAGGCTGATCGCCGTGATCCCGTCGCCCGGCTCGATTGCCGCCAGGCCATTGGCCAGGCGCACGCTGATGTGCTGGCTCAGCCCGTTCTCGCGCACGGTACGTTCAGCCGCGTGAAACGGCGTCAACGCCACCTCGCCGGCCACCGCCGCCGTAATCACACCACGGCGCATCAGCGCCACGGGCAGGTAGCAGTGATCCGATCCGATATCGGCCAGCCGCGCACCTGCAGGTATATGCGCCGCTACGCGCTCCAGACGCATGGACAATGCCCGTTCGTTCAACTTCAGCCCCTTTAATCACCGGCATCCGGCACGGAAGGCTGGATCGGCGGGCGATTCTGCCGGGCAGTGTGGGGGATGGCAAATGCTTGCGTACCGCGCTCACGGTTCGACCTATGTCTGGCTCCGGGGTACACGCATGACAGACCTTGGTGAAGGGTTGCTTGCGCACCGAAAAGCTGCGGAGCGTGATAGGCAGCAATCGGCCAAGAGCGGACGCTGATGGGCTACGGTTTTCTGCATGGCATATGGTGCAGCAGATAGATATGATCCGGGACTATCGGGTAAATCAACCAAATACGAAGAATCCATGAGCAGAATACAAAAGTTGAAAGTGGGCTTTCGCAATTTGTGGGTAACACTCAAGTGGCTGCTATTTCTATTTCTGTCCGCTAAGGTATTGCTCCAGTTCGGTGCGGATGGCCGTTTCCATGATGGCTGGGTCTTTAATTTATTGCCGGCCTTAATAGCTATTCTCCTTATGGCACCCGCTCTATACGGGCGAAAGATCAACAAAGACGGTAAGCCAGGATTTCTCGCAAAACTCACCACCAGATTTTTTTTGGCGTTTCTGATGTTGTTGCTTCCAATATTTGATATTGGCGGGTCCATAGACAAGAGATACAAGGCATATGTCGCCTATCAAAAGCTTTCACCAGAGGAAAAGATTACATTCAACCTTGCCGAACTGAAGCGCGAGCAAGAAGAGGCTATGGCACGTAAGATAGCTGCAAGTGACGCGAAGTCACGCAGTAACGAGGCAGCCAGACTTGCTGAAATAGCTAAAACCTCAGCCTCAGAGCCTATCGTAGAACCAACCAGTTACAATGGCTGCGTAAGCAAAGGCATTAGTTACTTCAGAGAAATAGGTTCTTATCCTAGGCTCACCACTGGTGAGCTTGCCACCGAAGAAGCAAGAGAGCGCTGCCAGAGAACCAGGGGGGCATTTGACTTATGATCCTCAGCTCTCGTAATAGCTCTCAGGGCTTGGGTCTAGCCAGTTTTTTCCCAACGCACTCAAGTCTCGAGGGTGTACAGGATTGTGTTAGTGGAGTAAGGGCTTCTGTATTTTCTTACAAAGTATGGCTGCACTGATTGCCACACAGTAATTCATAGCAAGCCTGCGTCCGCTTCTGGCCGATTTCTGCCTTCATGATCGACTGCTGTCGGCCAGGAGCGGCCGTTGGTAAAGGGTTGAAAACGGCTAATGGCGTAGGTTCATTCAGGGGCTGCTTCCATCCAGAAACAGCCTTCATCCACCGCTGGTTCTGAACTGCTTCAAGGCTCAATATAAACTGGTGCAGCTCCTCTGCTTTTGTCCGATTGCTACCTTCATGATTAGATAATCCAAATGTTTATAATCATTGAAACTAGCGTCAGCATATATTTGATTTCCATGTCTCATGGTCAGAAAATGTCGTCACCAGCTTGTACATCACTCGATCAATGGCGGAAATAAACTGCTCTACATCTTCAATTCGCTTTATTACATCTGATGGCGAGACGCCTGGAATTTGTCCTGTGTGTGCTAGCTGAGTTCTCAAGCTTCCTAAAGATTCTAGCAGGCTCTGAGAGTTGCTTTTCAAAACGATATCAAGTTTCGTAAAAATTTTTGGCTCGCCAATCCTATGGAATATTTTTTTGATATTCTCAACGGATGGGTATTTGTGGTTTGTAAAAATATCTTTTCCTGTGAATCTGAATATTGTTTTTGAGTTGTCGACGACCGTGCCAGCGTGAGTCTTCAGCGATTTTGCAATGGATGTGAGCGAGTCAACTTCAGAATGCGTTCCGATTGCAGTGCCATATATTTTTGTCTTGTCGATCCTATTAAGGAATAGGTGGGCCTGCAGATTTTCTGGAATTTCAGACCCTTTGATTGGTGCGGACTGAAGTCCATTGGCAAATGCTGAAAAAATATCAGATATATAGTTTTCCAGGGTTGCGTGAGCCAGAAAAATTGACGCCGCCATCACGTATTCTCTGATTGTGGGTTCTATTTTTTTGCTTTGTGACTTCCTTATTCTGGATTTAATTTCCTTAAAGTCTAACTTTGTGGTCTTTCTTGCGGCGCTGATTGAGTACGGCATTTCAAGCTTTTTTCTTATAGGCGTTTTGTATTGCTTGAGCTCGATATTTAACTTGAGCTTCGTCGCTAGTTGCTACGCCAATCGAGCGACGAAATTTTGGATCGTTTTCGATCAGTTTTCCTAAGATGGATTGAGACTTTTCTTGAGTTAATTTAGCAAGGGTGTTGGTTGATCCGAGCTCGTAAAAGCCGACCATCAGAGCATCATATAGCGCAGAGTTGAAGTTGCTAATTATGTTGAGATCTCCATCAAACAACTTGAATGTCAGGTCTCCTAGATACGATCTTACCAAGTTCAAAGTATCAACAAAGCTTTTAAGCAGTGCGGCCTTTCGCTTCTCAGCGATCTTCCTGTTGGAGTCCGAGAAGTCATTGATGAAAGTCGCTAGCGGCTTTTTGTAATTCGCATGGTTTTCACTAAGCGCCCAAAATCTTAAAACGAGTTCCTCAGCCTTCATGCGCTTGTCATTTTTTATTTCAAGAGCAGTGAGGAAATTTGAATCTTTAACTGCTTTAGTGGCGAGAGACATTAAGTCGCCAAAATAGAGTCCATGTCTAAGTTCTTGCGGAGTAAGCTTCGTGGCACCGGAGTTTAATCGTTCAAAAACATCAAATTTAACTTGAGGGTGAGTGTCTTTTAAAATAACAATACATCTTAGGGTGCGATTCTGGATGTGGCGTTGAAATCGCGGATCCAGTTCAAAAAATCGGCTACCATCAAGCTCAGGGTATGCGGTCAGTCCTTTCAGCGGAAACTCGTTACTAAAATATTTCCGCATCGTAGTTAGACGCTGATTTCCATCTATCACTGAGAGCTTTTCGTCGGATTCTTGATTTAAGTAGATGACTGGTATTGGGCATTGAATTATCAGGGATTCTATCAGTCGAGATGCTTGTGCGTCAGACCAGACATAGCGCCGCTGAAATTTCGGTATGAAAATTGATCCATCATTGAGCTTTTCAACAATTGTTTCAACAGTGAAGTCGTAAGTCTCAGTATGCAACTTTCTCTGTTCAGGTGGTATTGAAAGTACACCATCTGCGAAATCGTCCTGTTCCAGAGCTTCAGGAAAGAGTACATCTGCTAACTGCTCTGCTGTGCGCTTGCTGGCCATTGTGTTACCCCTCTAAAATTTCACTAGAATGGCTCGTAGAGTGCTAAGGATCAAGCATTCACTCGACTACATAGAAAAGGTTTTGGGACAGTCCGCTATTGGCCGATAGCTGCCCTTCATGACCGACAGCTATCGGCCCATAGCAGACCACCTAATGAGCGTCCCCTTTTTTGATCAGCCATCAACATCCCGGCCGCAACATTGGTCAAGCCCACCACTGTGCGTAAGATGCCCCCATGACTACCCACAACCAACGCTTCTCCCTCGACCACCCGCGCCTGCTCGAATCCCTTCTCGCGACCGACAAACTGCTGATCATCCAGGACCTGGACGGCGTCTGCATGGGCCTGGTGCGCGACCCGCTGACCCGCACCATCGAACGCCGCTACGTGCAGGCCGCGGCGCGCTTGGCGGGATGCTTCCAGGTACTGACCAATGGCGAACATATCGGCAGCCGCGGGGTAAACGGCATAGTCGACAAAGCCTTCGACGACCCCAACCATGCCCGCGAACAGGGCCTCTACCTGCCGGGGCTGGCCGCCGGTGGCGTGCAGTTGCAGGACCGCTTCGCCAGGGTCAGCCACCCAGGCGTCAGCGAGGCGGAGCTGGATTTTCTGCAAGGCGTGCCGGACAAGGCCACGCGCTTTCTCGCCGAACTGCTGGCCGCCCCGCCCTACGCCCTCGCCGCCACCGAGATCGCTGCCCTGGTGAGTTCCAGCGTGCTGGATAACCTCGCCTCGCCGACCCTCAACCTCAATAGCCTCTACCAACGCTTCAGCGCCCAACCGACGCTCTACCGGCAATTGCAGCAGGCGGTCGCCGACTTTATGAGCGCCTTGCAACAGCAAGCCAGCCAGGCCGGCCTGGGGGACGCCTTCTTCGTCCATTACGCACCCAATCTCGGACAAGACGCCCAGGGCCGCGAACGGCTCAAGTACAGCGACGGTGGCGATGCCGGCAGCACCGACTTCCAGTTCATGCTCAAGGGCGCGATCAAGGAAGTCGGCGTGCTGCTGATCCTCAACCACTACTACCAGCAACGCACCGGGCACTACCCGCTGGGCGAACACTTCAACGCCCGCCAAGCCCCGCGCGACCAGGACGCGCTACTGCAACTGGCCCGCGAGCATTTCGACCCAGCGCTGATGCCGCGCATCCTCGGCGTCGGCGACACCGTCACCTCCAACACCCGCACCCTCGATGGCCAACAGCAACAACTGCGCGGCGGCAGCGACCGCGGCTTTCTCAGCCTGGTGCAGCGACTCGGCGAAACCTTCGACAGCAACAACACCCTGGCCTATATCGACAGCAGCAACGGCGAAGTCGCCCGCCCCGGCGTCGATATCGCGCACCTGCAACGCAGCGCAAACGACCCCAACCTGTCACCCTGGCCAGCCTTCTCAGGCATCAGCGACAGCGCAGACCCACTCCGGCTGGATGTGGTTTTTGCTGGCGGACATAGGCAATACGTGGAGTTTTTCTGTGCACTGGCTGAGGGGTATGCGGGGCGATAGGACGCTGGCTGCTGTTGAGGGTGAAACCCGAGGGGTGATCGTGGTCTGTTCCCGATTACTCCAGCACGGTCAGTCGGACTGTGGCCAAGGATCCCGAATTTCATACCAGGGTGCCTTGGACATCACATGGATATGCTGCTGCTTTTCCGACGTGAATGGAGTATCCAGGGTGCCAAGCGCTATCGAGATCCAGTCAGCGTATTCACCTTGGTTTCTCGACCAAAAAAGCGACGAGCCACAGTGGGCGCAGAACTGGCGAAGCACTGCTGCCGAGGACGAGTAGGACTTAATATCATTCGCGCCCTGAACCAGGCGTAGGTCGCGGCGCAACACACTGCCATAGCTTGCGAATGCAGCCCCATGGCCTTTCCGGCACTGGCTGCAATGGCAGTGGCTCAGCGCTTTGGGCCGAGATTGGATTTCGTATTTGACGGCACCGCACAGGCAGCTGCCCTGAAAGTATTCAGTCATTGTGGAAGATCACCCTGGAAACATGGAGCCAATTTAAATGGCAGACTTGCTTCGTCGCGAGAGCACCCTCAATCAAGTAGAAGCCCTCACGGAATAGCGATAGGCACGATTTCCATCCGGCCCGAATCGCGAGTCAGTTGAAAGGCGCGCACCTGTGCGTTGCCATAGCCACGCGGGTCAGTGAATTGGTCGTACACCAGTACGATCAGATCCGGGTAGGGGAATACGCCTGGGTTGAAGTGCCCGACCGCCAGCAACTTGCTGGTCTCTCGCCGTACCAGCGGCGGCGCAAAAGTCACCAGTTTGCCCTCGTGGTACACCCGGTAGTAGGTCCTCGTGCCGCCGGCCGGGTGTGGCTCGCTTACCTGGCGAATCGACCACCAATTGCCCCGTTCATAAATCACCCGCTCGCTGATGCTACGGCTGCAGCCGGCTAGCCCGACGATGGCCAGGGCAAGGAACAAAACAATGGGTTTCATCACGAGTCCTTGTGCTAAGCAGGTGGGCGAATGCCGCGCAAGCGGACAACCAAGGGTAGCTGCTCGACGCAAAGAAGAGACGGCATAAAGGCAATGGGTTTATTAACAAAACAGATCGCTCTGGCCCTGCCCTTCTCGCCCCATCACCTACAATCAGCCACTCGATCAGCTCGAACCCCACATCCAGTGCAACGGCTCATGTGCCAGCGCCGGTTCGGCAATGGCGCGGCCGATGGATACTCGAACGCCATGGCGTTCCAACGTCGACGGTTTATCCCTTGCGCACGCCAGCCCGGAAACACCCCGGAGCGATGTCGAAGAATTCGCGGAAGCAGCGGCGGAAATGCGAGATGCTGACGAAGCCACAGGCAACGGCAATATCGGCAAGGGATTTGTTGGTCTGCTGCAACAACTGACGCGCGCGAGTCAGGCGCAACTCCAGGTAGTAGCGCGAAGGCGTGGCGTTGACGTGACGGCAGAATTGGCGTTCAAGCTGACGCACGGAGATCTCTACGCAGGCGGCGATCTCATCCACCTTGAGCGGCTCGTCGATATTGTTGTGCATCAGCTCCAGGGCCAGCTTCAGCGGCTGCGGCAAGGTCGGGTCGCGGTCTACCGCCACCACCGACACGTCCATCACCTCCTGCAGCTTGTCGCAGCTAAGCACTTCTTCCACGGCTTGAACCAGGCTGTCACCACAGTCGCGCTTGACCACCGCAAGCATCATGTCCAGGGAACTACTGGCACCGGCGCAGGCTATTCGCTCACGATCCAACACAAATGAATGTTTGGAAAGTCGCACCCTGGGAAACAGCTCAGTCATCATTGACCGGCCATCGGGATGAAAAGCACAGTCGTAGCCATCCAGCAGCCCGGCCTCAGCCAGAAAATAGGCACCGTTCCACAGCCCGCCGAGCATGGCCCCGGCATGGTCGGCCGAACGCAGCTTGGTCCTGAGCAGCGGGTGCGGCTGCAGCGGCACCCGCAAGCCACCGCAGACCACGATCAGCTGTTGCTGGCGCTCCTGCAACTCGGTCAGACGGCAGTCCGCCGAAATGACGATCCCCAGGTCACTGACCACCACATCCTCGACACCGACCACCAGCACCTCGTACAACGGCAGCGCGCTCATCAGATTGGCCGTGACCAACGCATCCACGGCACCGGTAAAGGCCATCATCGAGAAGTGATCCAACAACACGAAGGCGACCCGGCGCTTGGCCATCACCGGCTCGTCACGCCGCACTCGCTCGAGGTGCAGCCGGTTCTTGTCCTTCAGGACACTTTCGAACGACGATCTCATCGGAGTGACACCTTGTACTGGAGAGTGGTGAGCACAGCTTTTTAGCCGCTAAACAACGTGGAAAATAACGCATCACAACTGGCGCAGCCAGGCAGTTCGACAACCGCATGTTCGATGCTCCGGCGCGGCCGCGAGCAACACCGCTTCCTGTCGCGGGTCGGAAGATTTTCTGCTCATGCCATCCCCCTCGGAAGTCCAAGCCGCTTAGCCAGCGCCTGCATCTCGCAGAGACGAGATACGTTGTCATACAACTTTAGTCGATAGTGGCGAACCCCACGCTTGTCGGGCAACCGTCCCGCACCTCGCGAGAGCCACCCCGGCGCTTGCCAACCCGCCCTTAGAATGGCGTTATAGAGGCCTTAAACCCGAATAAAACCACACACTACTAGGGGTTTAGCGCCTGAAAAATAACGGTGTCGAGCAGACGAATAACCGTAACTGGTTCCTCTTGCGCGTTGACATCTGCCCACTGGCCTGATGATAATCGACGCAAGTCATACGACAACAGATGACATACTCAATAACAACAAAGCAGAGCCCTGCCATGACCCCAACAGCCAACGCCCCAGCTCCCTTCAATCGTCTGCTGCTCACCGGTGCCGCTGGCGGTCTGGGCAAGGTACTGCGGGAAAGCCTGCGGCCTTACGCCGCCATCCTGCGGGTATCGGATATCGCCGAGATGGCTCCCGCCGCTGGTGCCTATGAAGAAGTCCAGGTCTGCGACCTGGCCGACAAGGCCGCGGTGCATCAGCTGGTCGCGGGCGTAGACGCGATCCTGCACTTCGGCGGCGTGTCGGTCGAGCGCTCGTTCGAGGAAATCCTCGGGGCCAATATCTGCGGCGTGTTCCACATCTATGAAGCGGCGCGCCGGCATGGTGTGAAGCGGGTGATCTTCGCCAGCTCCAACCATGTGATCGGCTTCTACAAGCAGAACGAATTTATCGACGCCAACGCGCCGCGCCGGCCGGACAGCTACTACGGCCTGTCCAAGTCCTACGGCGAGGACATGGCCAGTTTCTACTTCGACCGCTACGGCATCGAGACCGTGAGCATCCGCATCGGCTCCTCCTTCCCCGAGCCGCACAACCGCCGAATGATGAGCACCTGGCTGAGCTACAGCGACCTGACCCAGCTGCTCGAACGCGCCCTGTACACCCCCAACGTCGGCCACACCGTGGTCTATGGCATGTCGGATAACCAAAACGTCTGGTGGGACAACCACCTGGCCACGCACCTGGGCTACCAGCCCAAGGACAGCTCGGAGCAGTTCCGCGCCCAGATCGAAGCCCAGCCCATGCCCGCCGCCGATGATCCGGCGATGGTCTACCAGGGCGGTGCCTTCGTTGCCGCCGGCCCATTCGGCGACGCCTGAAACGCCCCTGTGCTGCAGAACCACCAAGGGAAACCAGCTGCCATGCAAGCCGAACTGATTGTCGACGCACGCAATGCCACCGGCGAAAGCCCGGTGTGGAGCGCCGAGGAACAGGCCCTGTACTGGGTCGATATCCCGGCCGGCCAGCTGTACCGCTGGAGCCTCGCAGATAATCGCACCCAACAATGGACGGCTCCGCAAATGCTCGCCTGTATTGCCCGCTGCCGTGACGGCGGCTGGATCGCGGGCATGCAGAGCGGCCTGCTTCACCTGCAACCCGGCGCGGACGGTAGCCTGCACAGCCGCCCGCTGAGCAGCGTGGTGCATGCCCGCCCGGCTATGCGCTTCAACGATGGCCGCTGCGACCGCCAGGGCCGCTTCTGGGCCGGCAGCATGCTGCTCGACATGAGCGCCGCCGCGCCAGTCGGGGCCATGTACCGCTACAACGGCGGGCAAAGCGAGCCGCTTGCCGCGCAAATCAACGACCTTATCGTGCCCAACGGCCTGGCCTTCAGCCCGGACGGGCGGACGATGTACCTGTCCGACTCGCACCCTTCGGTGCAGGCTATCTGGGCCTTCGATTACGACATCGACAGCGGCACGCCGCATAACCGCCGGCTGTTCGTCGACATGCGCCAGCACCCCGGCCGCCCCGATGGCGCGGCGGTGGACAGCGAAGGCGGCTACTGGATCTGCGCCAACGATGCCGGGCTGATCCACCGTTTCAGCCCCGATGGCCGCCTGGATCGCTCCCTCGCCGTGCCGGTGCTGAAGCCAACCATGTGTGCCTTTGGCGGGCCCAACCTGGACACCCTGTTCGTCACCTCGATCCGCCCGGCCGGCGACCTCAGCGACCAGCCACTGGCCGGCGGTGTGTTCGCCCTGCAACCCGGGGCCAAGGGCCTGGAGGAAACCTGCTTCAACAACTAAGTGGCGACTCGCGATTGGTCGCGCGCTCGGTTTTCGCAACGCTGCACTCCCAACAACAACAAGACTGGAGCTTCACCATGACCTTCAAACGCAAGTTGCTTGTCGCCGCCCTACCCTTTGCCTTTTGCCTGTCAGGCCTGGCGCAAGCCACCACCATGAAGATGGCCGAGATTCATCCGGCCGGCTACCCGACCGTTGTCGCCCAGGAAGCCATGGGCAAGAAGATCGAAGCGGCCACCAATGGTGAGCTGAGCTTCAAGATGTTCGCCGGCGGCGTGCTCGGTTCGGAAAAGGAAGTGGTCGAACAGGTGCAGATTGGTGCCGTGCAGATGACCCGCGTCAGCCTGGGCACAGTTGGCCCGGTGGTGCCGGACGTCAACGTGTTCAACATGCCATTTATCTTCCGCGACACGGCGCACATGCGCGCGATCATCGACGGTGAAATCGGCCAGGAAATCCTCGACAAGATCACCAACTCCGAATTCAACATGGTCGGCCTGGCGTGGATGGATGGCGGCACCCGCAACATCTATTCGAAGAAGCCGGTACGCAACCTTGAAGACCTCAAGGGCATGAAGATCCGCGTGATGGGCAACCCGCTGTTTATCGAAACCTTCAACGCCATGGGTGCCAATGGCGTGGCCATGGACACCGGCGAAATCTTCAGCGCCTTGCAGACAGGCGTTGTCGACGGTGCGGAAAACAACCCGCCGACCATGCTTGAGCACAACCACTACCGCACGGCCAAGTACTACAGCCTGACCGGCCACCTGATCCTGCCGGAGCCACTGGTGATGTCCAAAGCCAGCTGGAACAAGCTCACCCCAGAGCAGCAAGAGATCGTCAAGAAGTACGCCAAGGAAGCGCAGTTCGAAGAGCGCACGCTGTGGGATGAGAAGTCCGCCAGCAGCGAAGCCAAGCTGAAAGAAGCCGGCGTCGAATTTATCGAAGTCGACAAGAAGCCCTTCTTCGACGCCACCGCACCGATTCGTGCGAAATACGGCGCGCCCTACGCTGAGCTGATCAAGCGTATCGAAGCGGTCCAGTAACTCGCTATCTCTGAAGAACCCCGTGGTGGCGGCCTAGGCCGTCGCCACGCGCGTGGTGAAGTCTCATGAAAAACTTGCTGTTACGCATCAACGACGTGATTTACCAGGCCTGCATCTGGGTCGCTGGCACCGCCATCGTCGTGATGGCGCTGATCATTCCCTGGGGCATTTTCGCCCGTTACGTACTGGGCAGTGGTGCCGGTTGGCCGGAACCCATTGCGATCATGCTGATGGTGTTGTTCACCTTTATCGGTGCCGCCGCCAGTTACAGGGCCGGTGCACACATGGCCGTGACCACCTTTACCGACCGTCTCTCGCCCGCATGGCAACCCAGCATCAACCTGCTGGTGCAGCTACTGATGGCGGCCATCGCCCTGTTTATGACCATCTGGGGCATCAAGCTGTGTGCGGCCACCTGGAACCAGTTCATGAGTACGCTGCCGACACTGCGCGTAGGCATCAGCTACTCCCCCATTCCGATTGGCGGTTTTATCACCCTGATCTTCGTTCTTGAGCGCCTGTTCCTCGGCGACCAGAGCCACCGCCGCGTGGTCAACTTCGAGCTGCTTGAAGACAGCAAGGAGGCCGTGTAAATGGATGCGCTAATTCTGCTGGGCAGCTTTCTCGTGCTGATTCTGCTGCGCGTACCCGTGGCCTACTCCCTGGGCATATCGGCCTTGCTCGGTGCCTGGTACATCGATATTCCGTTCCACGCGATCATGATTCAGATCAGCGGCGGGGTGAGCAAATTCTCCCTGCTGGCCATTCCATTCTTCGTCCTGGCTGGCGCGATCATGGCCGAAGGCGGCATGTCGCGGCGCCTGGTGAACTTCGCCAACGTGCTGGTGGGTTTCGTCCGCGGCGGTCTGTCGCTGGTCAACATTCTGGCCTCGACCTTCTTCGGCGCGATCTCTGGCTCCTCCTTGGCGGACACCGCTTCGGTCGGCTCGGTGCTGATTCCGGAAATGGAAAAGAAGGGCTACCCGCGTGAATACTCCACCGCGGTCACCGTCAGCGGCTCGGTACAAGCGCTGCTCACCCCGCCCAGCCACAACTCGGTGCTGTATTCACTGGCGGCCGGCGGCACGGTGTCGATTGCCTCGCTATTTATCGCCGGCATCGGTCCAGGGCTGTTGCTTAGCGCGGTGATGATGGGCATGTGCCTGTACTTTGCGCGCAAACGCAATTACCCCAAGGGCGAGGTCATCCCGCTCAAGCAGGCGCTGAAAATCTGCGTGGATGCGCTGTGGGGACTGTTCACCATGGTGATCATCCTCGGCGGTATTCTCTCGGGTATTTTTACCGCCACCGAGTCGGCCTCCATCGCCGTTGTCTGGGCGTTCTTCGTGACCATGTTTATCTACCGCGACTACAAGTGGCACGAGCTGCCCAAGCTGCTGCACCGCACGGTGCGTACGCTGTCGATCGTGATGATCCTGATCGCCTTCGCCGCCAGCTTCGGCTACATCATGACCCTGATGCAGATTCCGTCGAAGATCACCGCGCTGTTTCTGACCCTGTCGGATAACCGCTACGTGATTCTGATGTGCATCAACTTTATGCTGCTGGTCCTTGGCACGCTGATGGACATGGCCCCGCTGATCCTGATCCTCACGCCGATCCTGCTGCCGGTAGTGGTGGATATTGGCGTCGACCCGGTGCACTTCGGCATGATCATGCTGGTCAACCTGGGCATCGGCCTGATCACCCCGCCGGTGGGCGCAGTACTGTTTGTCGGCGCGGCCATCGGCAAGGTGACCATCGAGAACACCATCAAGGCGCTGCTGCCGTTCTATGCGGCGCTGTTTATGGTGCTGCTGGCGGTGACCTATATACCGGCTATTTCGCTGTGGTTGCCGAGCGTAGTTCTCTAGGCCTCATCAATGCGTCACGATCACCTGGAGCCGCCGACCTGGCGGCTCCTTGCTTTATAAGGACATAACCTCCGCCATGCCAGCCGCCACACCCTTCCCCCGGCATATCGCCGCACTGATCCTGGCCACCCTGGCCTGCTCCTTCGCCGGCAACCATATTGCCGCGCGGATCGCCTTCGACCATGACACCGGACTGCTGCTGGCGATGCTCTGCCGCTCGGGCGTGACCATGCTGGCGCTCGCAGCTCTGGTGCTGTGGCGTGGCGAATCGCTGAGGATGCGCCGCCAGACCTGGGGCTGGCAGCTGATGCTGGGCCTGCTGATCGCGGTGCAGAGTTTCTGCATCTACTCGGCGGTCGCGCGGATTCCGGTGGCGCTGGCGCTGCTGGTGGTCAACCTCGCGCCCATCCTGCTGGCGCTGCTGACCTGGGCCCTCGGCGGACCGCGGCCGACCCGCCGCGCGGCCTGGCTGATGGGGCTGATTCTGCTGGGCCTGGTGTTTGTGCTCGACCTGCCGCAGCAGCTGTCCGGCCCGGCCGAGATCGATCAACGCTGGATCGAAGGGGTGTTGTTCGGCCTGACCGGCGCGGCGGCGTTTGCCTGCGCGCTGTGGATCACCGAACACCGGCTCAGCGGCATGCCGGGCGCGGTGCGCAGCATGCTGACCATGCTGGTGGTGTTCGCCGCCTCGGCCCTGGCCGGGGCCGGCGGCCTGCTGCCGGGCGGGATGGATCTGCCCAGTGCCACGGCCGGCTGGATCGCCCTGGGCTGCCTGGTGTTGCTGTATGGGGTGGCGTTTTCCGCGCTGTTTATCCTGGTCACCCGCCTGGATATCGCGCGCAATGCGCCGGTGATGAATATCGAACCGGTGGCCGGCCTGCTGTTCGGCTGGCTGATTCTCGGTCAGCTGCTCAATGGCCTGCAGATTTTCGGCGGGGTGTTGGTGGTCAGCGGTATCGTCCTGCTGGCTTACAAGCGCCAGGCCTAGCAGGTGATCCCCCGTCGTCCAGACGCCGTGCTGTCGCTCAGCAAACTGGAGGCATTCGCGGCTTGTAGGCACCCTGTAGGAGCGGCTGGGCGGCACTCCGCCATGGCCGCGATGGATTTCGCGGGCATGGCACTAGGCGTCACCCCCGCTCCTACAGAAAACGCCATAACCCATGAAATCAATGATATGCGGGTTGTTTGATGAGAGCGCCTCGAACTACCTGCCGTTATCAACCGTGCAGGGCCTGCGCTTCCGCCGCTTCATGGGCCTGACGCAGGCGCTCGCGGCTGTTGGTCAGGTGCAGGCGCATGGCGGCGCGGGCCGCATCGGAATCCTGGCGGGCGATGGCCTCGAAGATCTGCTCGTGCTCACGGCTCAGGCGCGCCATGTAATGTTCCTGGTCGTCCTGGGCAATACGCGCCGAATTCAGGCGGGTGCGCGGAATGATGCTGGTGCCCAGGTGGCTCATGATGTCGGTGAAGTAGCGATTGCCGGTGGCCTCGGCGATCAGCAGGTGGAACTGGAAGTCCGACGCCACCGCATCGCCGGAGTGGGTGACGCTCTGGCTCAGGACGTCCAGGGCTTCACGCATGGCCGTCAGCTGCTCGGCACTGCGCCGTTGCGCGGCCAGCCCCGCCGACTCGACCTCGAGGCTGATGCGCAACTCGAGAATCGCCAGCACATCACGCAGGGTGACGATGGTCGCGGGGTCGATGCGAAAACCACTGGGGCTCGGCGTGTCCAGCACGAAGGTGCCGATGCCGTGGCGGGTCTCCACCAGGCCAGCCGCCTGCAAGCGCGACAGCGCCTCGCGCACCACGGTGCGGCTGACGCCCTGCTCTTCCATGATCGCCGACTCGGTCGGCAACTTGTCACCGCGCTTGATCACACCGTCGCGAATTCGCTGGGACAGCTCGGTCACCAGTTCCTGGGCCAGGCTGCGATGCTTTCTGCGTACGCGCGGTGGGCTGTTCTGAGTGTCCATATCGGAGATCTTTCTCGGCTGACGACTAGGCTGCCATCATATCCCAGCAGTTGTACGATGACACCCCCGGTCACGCATCGGCCGTGTGCGGCAACGACAGCCCCCACTTTCAAGGCAGGAACCCGATGACAACGACACTCCTCAGCCTCGACGACGGCATCACCTGCCTGAGCCTGGCCCCCGAACTGGGCGGCAGTATCGTCAACTGGTCGGTCACGGCCACCGGCCAGGCGCTGCTGCGGCCCAGCGACCAACAGGCCCTCGACGCCGCCACGCCACGGCGGCTGGCCTGCTACCCACTGGTGCCCTGGTCCAATCGTATCGCCGGCGGCGGCTTTGCCGGCCCCGATGGCTGGTTCGATCTGGCGGCCAACAGCCCCAGCGATCCCTTGCCGATCCACGGCAGCGCCTGGCAACAGCCCTGGCAGGTGAGCGCACAGAGCGCGACTGAGATCGTCCTGCAACTGGACAGCCAGCTGCCCTTCGCCTATCGCGCGGTGCAGCGCTTTCGCCTGCACGGCGGGCGGCTCGACATCGAGCTGCAGGTCACCCACCTGGACGAACGCGCCGCCTGGCATGGCCTGGGCTGGCACCCCTATTTTCCGCGCAGCCCACACACCCGCCTGCGCGCCGCTGCAGAGCAATTCTGGCAGTGTGACCCCAGCCGCCTGTCCACAGCACTCGCGGCGCTGCCGGCCGGCTGGGACTTCGCCGAGCCCCGGGAGCTGCCCGCCGAACAGATCGACAATGCCTTCAGCGGCTGGAACGGCTACTGCGAGATCATCCAGGCCGATGCCGGCTACCGCCTGCAGTGCCGCAGCCAGGGAGCCGATTACTTTATTCTCTACACCCCGGTCGGCCAGGATTTCTTCTGCTTCGAGTCCGTCACGCATCCGGTCAATGCCCATCACCTGCCCGGCCAGCCAGGCCTGCGGCTATTGCGCCAGGGACAATCCAGCCAGCTGTCCTTCAGCCTGCACTATCAGCTATTGGCAGCGCCCCAGTAACGGCGCTAATAATGTCGGACAAAACGCCGTATCGAGTTTGTCAGCCTTATTACTAGAAAAACTCTGCACGAACTTAGAGCAGCCAAGGAAACAAGCAGTGCTGATACGCATGACGCAGTTCATATTCGCGCTGTTGCTGTGCGGTGGCCAGGCGGCCGCCAACGACTTGCACTTCGTCACCGAAGAGTTTCCGCCCTTCAGTTATTCGCGCGGCAATAACGCCGGCGGTGCATTGCCGGATGTGGTCAATCAGGTCTGCCAGGTTTTGAACTACCACTGCAGTATCGAAGTCCTACCATGGCGTAGAGCATTGCAGCTGGCGGAAGACGGCGAGGTCGACGGTATATTCACCGTGATCCAGTCCCCCGCACGCAGCCAGGCTTTTTTTATTACACCGATGCTGGTCACTTCCGGCTACGACTTCTACACCCGGCGCGGCAGCGACTTCACCTACCAGCGCCCCGAGGATCTGCGCGGTCGGCAGATCGGCGTATATGGTCCCTCGGGCACCTCGTTCGTACTCAGCGAGACCCTCAAGGGTGTGGCCGATGCCGAGGTCAGACTGGTGACCGATAACCAGCGCCTGATGTTGATGCTCAATGCCGGGCGCTTTGGCCAGGACGGCCTGGTGTTGCTTAACCGCGATGTGGCCAGGCACCTGGTGGATCATCATCAACTCTATGGTGTGCGCCCGGCGGGGCATCTGGCGGCCATTTCTTACGGCATCGGTTTTTCACGCAAGAAGGTCAGCGAAGTGCAGTTTCAGGCGTTCAATGCCGGGCTGACAACGCTGATAAAAGATGGGCAACTGACGGCCATTCTGCAGCGTTATGGCCTGCAGCCCTTTAATTAGGCAGGCTGGACATTTAATTCGGCTTCGCCATAATTACCTGGCTGATAAAAAGCCACCGGCTCGAACCGCCTGACAATTGCGCCAAACAGTTGTTTGGCATGGCAAACATACTTTCAGCAGGCTTTGGTTAAACGCTTGTAGCGCTAACGCAACAGCCAACTGATTCAAACATTGGGCGATACCCCTCCGACGGGTTTATATCGTGACCAATAACCTCCAGATAACCATGGGTACACACGTGACGAAAGACGAACTGCGCGCCGAACTCGAGCGCCAGGCGCAGCGTTACAAGGACGTATACGGCGGGGAAGTTATTACCTACGCCGCTCAGCCGGACCCCGAGCGCAAGCCTTGGCGCAAAAAATCCAACCTGCTTGATCAGGCCTTCGAGAAAGAACTCGAAAAGATCGAGAAAGATCTGCAGGCCAAAAGCACCCAAGCCCCCGACTGAGCCCAGGCGACGCCTGCGACCCAGTCCTTGGCCTTATTAACGACCCTTGCCACCTAGCAAGGACCCCAGCAAGCCACGCACCAGCTGCCGGCCGATCTGATTGGCGGCCTGGCGCATCGTCGACTTCAGCACCTGGCCAGCCAGGCCGCCGAGCAGGTCGCCCGCGGCACTGCCGATACCGGCGGTCTTGCCAGCAGCAGCCGGCTTGGCCTGCTCGGCCTTCTCCCGGGCGGCCTGCTCGGCGCGGGCGCTAAGCAGCTCGTAGGCGGATTCGCGGTCGATGGGTTTGTCGTAACGCCCAAGCAGCGGCGACTGGCGAATCAGCGCGACCCGCTCGCTGTCGCTGAGCGGGCCGATGCGTGACTGCGGCGGGGCAATGGCCACCCGCTGGACCATGGCCGGTGTGCCCTTGTCTTCCAGCGTGCCAACCAGAGCCTCGCCGATACCCAGCTCGGTGAGGGTTGCCAACGTATCGATCGCGGGGTTGGGGCGGAAACCCTCGGCCACCGCGCGCAGGGACTTCTGCTCCTTGGCGGTAAAGGCGCGCAGGCCGTGCTGGATGCGCAGGCCAAGCTGAGCCAGCACCTCATCGGGCAAATCGCTGGGCGACTGGGTGACGAAATACACCCCGACGCCTTTCGAACGGATCAGCCGCACCACCTGTTCCAGGCGTTCCTGCAGGGCTTTCGGGGTATCGGCGAAGAGCAGATGGGCCTCATCGAAGAACAGCGCCAGCACCGGCTTGTCGGCATCGCCGCGTTCGGGCAACTGCTCGAACAGTTCGGCCAGCAGCCACAACAGGAAGGTCGCATAAACCTTGGGCGCTTCATGCACCAGGCGGCTGGCGTCGAGCAGATGAATCCGCCCGCGGCCGTCGCGGTCCGGGTGCAGGAGGTCTTCGAGCTGCAACGCCGGCTCGCCGAACAGGGCTTCGGCCCCCTGCTGCTCCAGCCCCGCCAGCTTGCGCAGCAGGGCCTGGGAAGAGGTGGAGGTAAACAGCGCGCTGTCCTCGCCCAGTACCTCGGGGTGGCTTTTCAGGTGGGCCAGCAGGGCCTTGAGGTCTTTCAGGTCGAGCAGCAGCAAACCTTCGCGATCGGCCACCTTGAACGCGGCATAGAGCGCCGCCTGCTGGCTGTCGGTCAGCTCCAGCAGTGCACCGATCAGCAGGGGGCCCATCTCGCTCAGGGTGGTGCGTAACGGATGGCCGCTCTGACCGTGCACATCCCACAGGCTCAGCGGGTAGGCCGTCGGCTGATGTGCGAGCCAGGGCATGCTGGCAATCCGCTCGGCTATCTTGCCCTGGGGTGTACCGACCGCGCCCAGGCCGCACAGATCGCCCTTCACATCCGCGGCAAATACCGCCACGCCAGCGTCGCTGAAGCCTTCGATCAGCCGCTGCAGGGTCACCGTCTTGCCCGTGCCGGTGGCACCCGCGATCAGGCCATGGCGATTGGCCAGGCGCAACGACTGGCTGATCGGCTGCCCATCGACGCCCGCGCCCAGCACAAACTGATTGTTCTCGGCCATATAATTGCCATCCTCTCGGTTAAAGCTTTACTGCTGGTATGCCGACACAGTTCTCAACGCCGCATCCTGGCGCAGCGACTGCCTTACATCAGCCAAAGACTGATGCCTGACCTCACCGGACGCAAGAAGCCATGACCAATAACCTGAAATTCAGCCACAAAATTCTACTCGCGGCCTCCCTGGTGGTGCTCTGCGCTTTTGCCCTGTTTACCCTCTACAACGACTACCTGCAACGCAATGCCATCCGCGCGAATCTGGAAAGCTACCTGCATGAGATGGGCAACGTCACCGCCGGCACCATCCAGAACTGGCTGTCGGGCCGCATTCTGCTGGTTGAAAGTACCGCCCAGTCGATTGCCCGCGACGCCTCGACCGACAGCCTGGTCGGCCTGCTCGAACAGAAAGCCCTGACCTCGACCTTTGCCTTCACCTACCTGGGCAGTGCCGAGGGTGCCTTCACCATGCGCCCGGACGAGAAGATGCCGGCGGACTACGACCCCCGCGTGCGCCCCTGGTACAAGGACGCCATGGCCGCCGGCGGCACCACCCTGACCGAACCCTATGTGGATGCTGCCACCAGCGAGCTGATCATCACCATCGCCACGCCCGCCAAGGCGGCGGGCGTGGTGGGTGGCGACCTGAGCCTCAACACCCTGGTCGAGATCATCAACTCCCTGGACTTCAACGGCATCGGTTATGCCTTCCTGGTCAGCGCCGACGGCAAGGTCCTGGTGCACCCGGACAAGAGCCTGGTGATGAAAAACCTCAGCGAGATCTTTCCGCAGAACACCCCGCGCATCGGCAGTGATTTCAGCGAAGCCCAGGTCAACGGCGAAACCCGCATCCTCACCTTCGCCCCGGTCAAGGGCCTGCCTTCGGTCAACTGGTATGTCGGCCTGTCCGTGGACAAGACCAAAGCCTATGCGATGCTCAGCGAATTCCGCGCCTCGGCGATCATCGCCACCCTGATTGCCGTGGTGCTGATCATCCTGCTGCTGAGCATGCTGATCCGGGTGCTGATGCAGCCCCTGCTGGTGATGGGCAAGGCCATGGAAGACATCGCCCAGGGCGAGGGGGACCTGACCAAACGCCTGCATATCCAGTCCAATGACGAGTTCGGCCGTCTGGCCACCGCCTTCAACCGTTTCGTCGAGCGTATCCACAGCTCGATTCGTGAAGTCTCCTCGGCCACCAGCCAGGTCAACGAAGTGGCCAAACTGGTGGTCAACGCCTCCAACTCCTCGATGATCAACTCCGACGAGCAGGCCAGTCGCACCAACAGCGTGGCCGCCGCCATCAATGAGCTGGGTGCGGCTGCTCAGGAAATCGCCCGCAACGCCGCCGACGCCTCGACCCAGGCCTCGGATGCCCGCGGCCTGGCCGAAGACGGCCGCCAGGTGGTGGAGAAAACCATCGTGGCGATGAACGAGCTGTCAGCCAAGATCAGCGCCTCCTGCAGCAATATCGAGACCCTGAACAGCAAGACGGTGAATATCGGGCAGATTCTCGAAGTGATCAAAAGTATCTCCCAGCAGACCAACCTGCTGGCCCTCAACGCCGCCATCGAAGCCGCCCGCGCAGGCGAAGCCGGCCGCGGCTTTGCCGTGGTCGCCGACGAGGTACGCAACTTGGCCCACCGCACCCAGGAGTCGGCGCAGGAAATCGAGAAGATGATCGAAGAGCTGCAGGTTGGCTCCCGCGAGTCGGTCACCACCATGACCGAGAGCCAGCGCTACAGTGAGGAGAGCGTGGTGATCGCCAACCAGGCCGGCGAACGCCTGGGCAGCGTCACCGCACGTATCGGTGAGATCGACGGCATGAACCAGTCGGTGGCCACCGCCACCGAAGAACAGACCTCGGTGATCGAATCACTCAACGTCGACATCACCGAGATCAACACCCTCAACCAGGAGGGCGTGGAAAACCTCAACGCCACCCTGCGCGCCTGCGGCGACCTGGAACAGCAGGCCTCCAGGCTCAAGCAGCTGGTCGACAGCTTCCGCATTTAACAGACCGCGCAATGCAAACGGGGCACTCCATGGGTGCCCCGTTTTTATTTCGGCTTATCGCTGTCGACCGCCGCCTGTTTATCCCGCTGCAGCTGCCGCCACAACTCGGCGGCCTCGGCAAACTCGGTACCATCCTCGGGGCCCAGGGCCTGCGGATCGTAACGCTGGGTGCAACCCTCGCCCACCACGGGCGGAGCGGTGGCGGTGGCTCGCGTCAGCGGATCGTTCATCCCATCGCCCTCAGGTTCTGCGTCTGGCTGCACAGCGCAGACACCTCAGTTAACCAGCAAGCGCCCTTCATCATGCTGGGCGAATTCCTTGACCGCGCGCAGCACATCGCTGCGGCTGACCTGGCCAACCAGACGGCCATCCTCGACCACCGGCAGACGCCGCCGACGACCGCGCAGAAAACGCTCGGAAACCTCGATGATATCGGCCTCGGGCGAAATGATTTCCACCTCGGTGGTCATATAGGCACTGACATCGCCCCCCGCGGACTCGTAATAAGCCCCGGAAAGAATGCCGCGCAAACAATCGCCCTCGGATAACAGGCCAACCAGATGCCCCTGCCCGTCAACCACCGGCGCACCGGAGATGCGGTGATCCAGTAAACGGTTGATCGCCGTAAACAGATTCATTTCAGGACGAAAGGTCACCAGATTGCGAGTCATGTAGTCGCGCACCTTGATTGACTTGAGCATCAGTAAACTCCTTTGTCATGCACTAAACCGGTCCACGACCTACAACTCAGTCAAACACCACCGTCTTGTTATCGTGCACCAGTACTCTGTCTTCTAAGTGATAGCGTAAACCACGGGACAGCACCATCTTTTCCACATCCTTGCCCAGGCGCACCATCTCCTCAATGCTGTCGCGGTGGCTGACCCGCACCACGTCCTGCTCGATGATCGGCCCGGCATCCAGCTCTTCGGTGACATAGTGCGAAGTGGCCCCGATCAGTTTGACCCCGCGCAGCGAAGCCTGGTGATACGGCTTGGCCCCGACGAAGGACGGCAGAAAGCTGTGATGGATATTGATCACCCGCTGGGAAAATTCGGCGCACAGCTGCGCGGGAAGAATCTGCATATAACGGGCCAGCACGATGACATCGGCCCGATGCACCTTGACCAGACGCTCCACTTCATCGAAGGCCGCCTGCTTGTTCTGGGCATCGACCGGCACATGGAAGTAGGGGATGTTGTGCCACTCGACCATGCTGCGCAGATCGTCATGATTGGAAATCACACAGGGGATTTCACAATCCAGCTCGTCGCTGTGCCAACGGTGCAGCAAATCGGCCAGGCAATGGGACTCGCGACTGGCCATCAGGACCACACGCTTCTGCTGGGCCGAATCGGTAACCCGCCACTCCATGGAAAACTCGCGGCCAATGGGCGCAAAGGCCTGACGAAAACCGTCCAGATCGAACGGCAGCGAATCGGCGCGAATCTCGTGGCGCATAAAGAACCAGCCACTCTGATTATCCGAGTGGTGACTGGCCTCGGTAATCCAGCCGTTATAGGTGGCCAGAAAGTTACTGACCTTGGCCACGATACCGACCCGATCCGGGCAGGCGATGACCAGTCGAAAAGTGCGCATCTAACACTCCGCCGATTGCATAAAGGCGGCCATTCTAGCCACAGCGCCAGAAAACTGCAGTACTCCTGCACCGTGCAGCACGATCGTCCCAGTGAACTGCGACATTTATCGGCCGCATCACTCTCGATTCGTCCTGCACTATTTAAATGCTGCCCCCACGGATAACCGCGAATATCCAACGCTGCGGCAATCACGGACAACTGCAAGGGATTAATTGCCGGTCAATTAGGGCTAATTGAAAAGACCCACTCTGGAAAATTTCGACAAAGCGGTTTACTTGTGAAAAGTGCCTGACTATTATCAAGTCACTTAGTCATCCTTTTTCGAATATTAAGGTAAGCCACATGTCGCTGATCAACGAATACCGCGCCACAGAAGAAGCCATCAAAGAACTGCAAGAGCGCCTGAAAAACCTGTCGCAAGATGACAAGCTGAAAAAAGAACTCGAGTTCGAAGGCAAACTGCGCACCCTGATGGGCGAATATCAGAAGTCCCTGCGCGACATCATTGCCATGCTCGACCCGGATGCCAAGAGCAGCAAGGCGACCCGCGCGGCCAAGCCCGCAGGCACCAAGCGCGCGCGCAAGGTCAAGCAGTACAAGAACCCGAACAGCGGTGAAGTGATCGAAACCAAAGGCGGCAACCACAAGACCCTGAAAGAGTGGAAAGCCAAGTGGGGCAGCGACGTGGTAGAAGGCTGGGCAACCCTGCTGGACTAAGCAGCGGCCCAAGCAACCAATACCAATAAAAAACGCCAGCAATGCTGGCGTTTTTTATTGGCTGGCGCACAGCGATTGGCTGCCGTCTTTTACCCGTTACAGGGCATAACGCTGACGCAACTGTTCGGCATAGTTACGCCACTCGCTTAACACCGCCTGCTGCCCGGCCGGTACTCCATCGAATACGGCGTTCAGGGCCTGGGTAAAATCCGCCAGGGTATTGGGCGCGCCATATTCCGCCTGGCTTAAGCGCTGCCGACAGAATGTTTGCCACTGTTGCCGCTCGGCCTCGCTCAAACTCGCGGGAAAGTTGCGCGCCCGGTAGCGAAACAGCAACTCCGGCAAACGTCCATCGTCAAATGGCCAGGCCTGCTGGCCGAGGCGCTGCGGATCGGCCAGCCGCACCTGTTCACATAAACGCCGGTCGCGATCGCCGATAAATCCCTCATACAACTGTTGTTCCGGGTCCGGGTTCGGCGCGAACTGTTCCTCGCCATACACCTGGGCGAGTTTGTCCTGCCACTGTGCCGCCTGCGTGCGCAATTGCTCGGCGCGGGCCTGATAGCCGGGCATATCCAATTGCAGGCGCTGAATATCGGCATCACGCAATACCGACAAGGGGGCCAATACCGGGCAACGGTTGATATGCAGCAACTTCAGCGGTACCGGCAACTCGCCTTCGGCCAATTGCTCGCGGCGGGTATACAAACGCTGCTTCAGGGTGGCCGCTGATTCATCGAGCAGGGGCGAAATATCGCCATGCAGGTCGCATACGATCAGCGCATTGCGATTGCGCGGGTGCCAGGCCAGGGGCAAGACCAGGGCCAGATAATGCCGGGCCCCGGCAAAGCGTCCGGAGACATGCACCAAGGGCTGCAACAGGCGCACCTGATCGAGCACCCGCTGTTTGCTGCGCAACTGGTACAGGTAGTCATACAGCCTGGGTTGCTTGCTGCGCAGCAGTCGAGCCAGGGCGATGGTCGCGCGCACATCGGACAGGGCGTCGTGGGCCTGGCCATGGGCAATGCCGTTGGCTGCGGTCAGACGCTCCAGCTTGAGCGTCACGCGGCCGTCCTCTTCGGGCCAGACAATGCCTTCGGGGCGCAGTGCATAGGCGCTGCGCACCAGGTCGATCAGGTCCCAGCGGCTGTTACCGCCTTGCCATTCGCGGGCGTAGGGGTCGAAAAAGTTGCGATACAGGCTGTAGCGCGTCACCTCATCGTCGAAACGCAGGCTGTTGTACCCCACCCCGCAGGTGCCCGGCTGCGCCAGCTCGGCATGTATCCGGGTGATAAATTCGGCCTCACTCAAGCCCTGCTCGGCCAGCCGGCTCGGGGTGATACCGGTGACCAGGCACGCCGCCGGATGGGGCAGGATGTCCTCGCTGGGCTGACAGTAGATATTCAGCGGCTCGCCGATTTCGTTGAGGTTTTCGTCGGTGCGAATCCCGGCCACCTGTAGCGGACGGTCGCGGCGCGGGTCGATGCCAGTGGTTTCGTAGTCGTACCAAAAAAGACTGGAGCTCACGGTTTTGTCCTGAGTGGGAGGCACGGGCAGTCTAACAGGCCAATCGCGGCAAGGCCCTCCAAGGCCGGCATGCCGCGTCGCGGCCAGAGCCGGGCGCTTGTAGAGGGGCCAAGCCGCGGCTAGAGTAAGCCCCTTACCGCCTCACTCTCGAACAAGGACGCCGCCATGAGTGATACCCCCGCCAGCAATCCCTACGCAGCCCCCGTCAGTGCCCTGCAGGAATCACCCCGCGATCTGCGGGTGCCAAGCATCGAGGAGGCCCTGAGCCGCGGCTACGACTTCAATATTGGCGAGCTGCTGAGCGAGGCCTGGCAGCGTACCAAGGGCACCAAAGGCATCATTGTCGGCGGTTTCCTGCTGTTCTATACGGTGATGATGGTCGCCTCCCTGGCCCTCGGCGGCCTCTTCGCCCTGCTCGGCCTGGCCAGCGACAGCCTGGTGTTCAACACCGTAGTGGAAATCGTGCTCGGCCTCTTCGCCTCGGCCCTGGCCTACCCCTTTATGGCCGGGATCGGCATGGTCGGCATCCGCCGTGCGGCCGATCAGAACATCAGCTTCAACGAGATTTTCAGCCACTTCGGCCGCACCGTGCCGATCCTGATTACCGCGATCGCCTGCCCCCTGCTGATCTACCTCGGTCTGATCCTGCTGATCATCCCCGGCATCTACCTGGCCATCGCCTATATGCTGGCGATTCCGCTGGTGGTCGAACGCGGGCTGTCGCCCTGGCAGGCCATGGAAGCCTCGCGCAAGGCCGTCGGCCAGCGCTGGTTCAAGATATTCGGCCTGTTTCTGCTGCTCGGCCTGATTGTTCTGATCAGCGCCATCCCCCTGGGGATCGGTCTGGTCTGGAGCATGCCGCTGCTGATTATTGCCATCGGCATCCTCTACCGCACCATCTTCGGCGTGCTACCTGCACCACAATAAAGCCCTCTCGCACCGGGCCGGCTGACTGACCCGGTTGCTTACCTGCCCGCTGCTGGCTAGCATCGGGCTTTCCTCGACGCAGTCTGCCGATGCCGCTCAGCTCAATCACTTATCCAGCCGCCGCCCAACGCCCGCTGCTGGATACCCGCTATCAAGTGGAAACCCCGGAAGGCATCGACCTGATCCTGCGCCCAGCCGGCCTGGTAGCGCGAGCCCTGGCCTTCGCCATCGACCTGCTGATTCGCGGTGCGCTGCTGGCTGTGCTGTTTGCCGTATTGGCCCTGCTCGGCCAGTTCGGCATGGGCCTGGGCACCATCCTGCTGTTTCTGCTGACCTGGTGGTACATGGTGCTGTTCGAGGTGCTCAACCAGGGCCGCTCGCCAGGTAAGCAGCTGATGGGGCTGCGGGTGATCCATGACGACGGCACGCCCATCGGCTGGGCGGCGTCGCTGACCCGCAACCTGCTGCGCTTCGTCGACATGCTGCCGTTTGCCTATACCCTGGGCATTCTCAGTTGCCTCAATCATCCGGCGTTCAAGCGCCTGGGCGATATCGCCGCCGGCACCCTGGTGGTCTACCGCGACGCCCCCGCTGGGGCGCCCAAACTGCCGGCGGCCGAGCCCCTGCGTGCGCCCTTCAGCATGGACCTGAGCGAACAACGCGCCCTGCTCGGCTTCGCCGAACGCGCCGAAGCCCTCTCCAGCGCGCGCCGCCTGGAATTGGCGGGGATACTGGCTGAACCGCTGCAGGTGCCGCCCGAACAGGCCGAGCAGCGGATCAATGGCATCGCCCACGGCCTGCTGGGGCCGACATGAAGCAGAGTCTTTTCGAAAGCCAGCACCAAAGCGCCTGGCAGGCCTTCAGCGGACAACTCGACGCCCTCGAACGCGGCAAGGCCGACAACCAGCAGTGCCAGAGTTTCGCCGCCGACTACCGCCGCCTGTGCCAGCACCTGGCCCTGGCCCAGAGCCGCGGCTACAGCAGCCACCTGATCGAGCATCTGCAGCAACTGGCCATGCGCGGCCACCAGCAGTTCTATCGCCACCGCAGCCCGCTGGGTGGGCAACTGCTCGGCTTTATCCTGGCCGGTTTCCCGCGCCTGGTGCGCGCCGAATGGCGTTTCGTGGTGGCCGCCAGCCTGCTGTTCTTCGGCAGCCTGCTAGGCATGGGCCTGCTGGTCTACCTGGTACCCGAGCTGGTCTACAGCCTGGTCGGCACCGAGCAGGTGGCCGAGATGGAGCAGATGTACGACCCCGACGCCCGGCGTATCGGCCGCTTCGGCGAGCGCGACTCCGGCGACGACTGGATGATGTTCGGCTACTACATCATGAACAATATCGGCATCGCCTTTCAGACCTTTGCCAGCGGTCTGCTGCTGGGTCTGGGCAGCCTGTTCTTTCTGCTGTTCAACGGCCTGATGATTGGCGCGGTGGCCGGCCACCTGACGCAGATCGGCTACGGCGAAACCTTCTGGTCCTTCGTGATCGGCCACGGTGCCTTCGAACTGACCGCCATCGCCCTGGCCGGGGCCGCCGGCCTGAAGCTGGGCTGGGCGCTGCTGGCACCCGGCCGCCTGCCCCGCGGCGAGGCTCTGCGCCTGGCGGCCGGGCACAGCGTGCGGCTGATCGGCGGAGTGATCCTGTTTCTACTGCTGGCCGCCTTTATCGAGGCCTACTGGTCGTCCATGAGCCTGGCCAGCCCAGTGATTAAATACTGGGTGGGGGCCGGCCTCTGGTTGCTGGTGCTGAGCTATCTGCTGCTGGCCGGCCGAGGTGCCCATGCGCCTGACTGATGCCAGCGTGGCCATTCGCCCGCGCAGCGCCTGGGAAGCCATGGACCTCGGCGTACTGCTGGCCAAGCAGCATGCCGGCCTGCTGATGGTCAGCTGGGCGCTGGTCACCCTGCCGCTTTTCGCCCTGTTGTGCGCGCTGCTGTGGCAATACCCGAGCTGGGCGCTGCTGCTGTTCTGGTGGCTGAAACCGGCCTTTGAACGGCTACCGCTGTATATCCTCTCCCACGCCCTGTTCGGAGCCACTCCCAGCCTCAAGCAGGCGCTGCGGGCCCTGCCCGGGTTGCTCAGACCGCAACTGCTGGCCAGCCTGACCTGGCGACGCCTGAGCCCGACGCGCAGCTTCGACCTGCCGGTGATGCAGCTCGAAGGCCTGGGCGGCAAGGAACGCAACCAGCGCCTGATCGTCCTCGGCCAGCGCGACGCTGGCGGTGCCAGCTGGCTGACCCTGGTCGGTATCCACCTGGAAATGGCCCTGTGGTTCGGCCTGATCGGCCTGTTCTATATGCTCCTGCCAGCACAGGTGGAACTCGACTGGAGCTGGCAAAGCCTGATCGATGCCGGCAGCGGCGACTGGCTCTGGCTGGAGCACCTGTCCAACCTGCTCTATGTGCTGATCCTGATCATCTGGGAGCCCGTCTACGTCGCCTGCGGTTTCACCCTCTACCTGAACCGCCGCACCGCGCTGGAGGCCTGGGACATCGAACTGGTGTTCCGCCGCCTGCGCCAGCGCCTGAGCGGCATTGCCTCGGCCCTGCTGCTGGCTGCCGGCCTGTTGCTGCTGCAACTGCCCAACAGCGCCATGGCGGCCGCCAGCAGCTGCCCGCTGCCGGTTGAAGACCCCATGGGCCCGCAGGCACCGCGCCTGCTCAAGCAGCCCCTGAACAGCCAGACGGCGCAGCAGAGCATCGCCCAGCTGCTCGACCAGCCACCCTTCGAACACCACGAAAACGTAACCCGCTGGCGCTTGGGCGACGCCGCCGAGGAGCCCGATGAAGCAGACGCCGAGGCCCTGCGCGAGTGGCTGGAAAGGTTCTTCAAACTCAGCGAAATGTGGAAAAGCGTCGAGGCCGTGGCACTGTTCTTCGAAGTGCTGCTGTGGGCCGCCCTGTTCAGCCTGATCGCCTGGCTGCTGTGGCGCTATCGCGAATGGCTGCGCACCTTTGCCGGTCGCCTCAACCTGCCACGCCTCCACCAGCCTGCACCTCCCGAGCAGTTGTTCGGCCTGGAAGTAACCCCCCAGAGCCTGCCAGCGGATATCGCCGGCGAGGTCGAACGGCTCTGGGACGAACAGCCCCGCGCCGCCCTGGGCCTGCTCTACCGCGCCCTGCTCAGCCGCATGTTGCATGAGCAGCGGCTGCCGCTGAAAAGCTCGCACACCGAAGCCGAAGTGCTGCGCCTGGTGCAGGGCCTCGAGCAGGCGCAGTTGAGCCGCTTCAGCCAGGCCCTGACCCAGCACTGGCAAAACCTCGCCTACGGCCATCGCCTGCCCCCGGCGGCGCTCAAGCAGAGCCTGTGCAACGCCTGGCGCAAGCTGTTCGAACAAGGGGTGCAGGCATGACCCGGCGCACCCAATTGCTGCTCGGCATAGCCCTGCTGCTGGCCCTTGGCTGGCTGGGCAGCTACCTGCTGGGCCGCCTCGAACCCTACGAAGAAACCATCAGCCACGGCCCAGATCCAGAAGCCCAGGCCAACCCCTACCTGGCCGCCGAACACTTCTTGCGCCTACAGGGCCTGCAGGTGCAACGCGCCGATGGCCTGGAGATGTTGCACGACCTGCCAAGCGCCGGGCAGACCCTGCTGCTGCTCGCTGACCGCACCCGCATGACGCCGAAACAGGCCGAACGCCTGCTGGCCTGGACGGCCAAGGGCGGGCATCTGCTGTTCGTCGCCGAGCGGCTGTGGGACGAAGAAGACGGCAAAAGCGGCGACCTGCTGCTCGACAGCCTGGGTATCCAGCAATACCAGAGCGAAGAACTCGACGAAGACCAGGCCGACACAGAGGCCGATAACGCCGAGCCTGTCGAACAAGCGCCCGCAGAGGCAGACAAGCAGGCCGAAGACGACAACCTCTACCCGGAGCTGACCCAGCTCTATCTGGAAAACGAAGAGGCTCCGGCCTACTTCGGCTTCGACACCGACTTCCACCTCTACGATGCCGAGAACCGCGCCCATGCCTGGGCCAACAGCGATGCCGCCACCCACCTGCTGCAGCTCTACCACGGCGACGGCCTGATCAGCGTGGTCAGCGACAGCTGGATCTGGCAGAACCGCGCGATCGGCGAATACGACAACGCCTGGCTGCTCTGGTATATGAGCCAGGACAGCCAGGTGACCCTGCTCTACCGCGCCGAACGGGACGACCTGTTCAGCCTGCTGCTGCGTCATTTCCCCCTGGCCCTGGCGGCCCTGGCCCTGCTCCTGGCGTTCGCCCTGTGGCACCTGGGCATGCGCCAGGGGCCGCTGCAACAGCCAGCCAGCCGCAACCGCCGGCAATTGCAGGAGCACCTGCGCGGCAGCGCCGATTTCCTCCTCCGTCACGGCGGCCAGCGCAGCCTGCTGCAAGGCCTGCAACAGGACATCCTGCGCCGTGCACGGCACCGTCATCCCGGCTTCGAACGCCTCGGCGTCGCCGAACAGTGGCAGGCCCTCAGCCGTCTGAGCCGCAAGCCGTCCAGCTTTATCAGCCACGCCATGCGGCCGTTGCCCACGCAACGGCTGAGCGCCGCCGACTTCACCCGCCAGGTCGCCAACCTGCAAACCCTCAGGAATGCCCTATGACGAGCGAATACACACCCGAACAGCCGGTCAGCGAACTCGACCCCGCTGCCGTAGCCGCCGAGCCAGCCGCGCCTGAAGCAGCGGTCCCCGCTGCGCCGGCAGCCGCAGCCAACCCGAACCTGCAGCGCCAGCGCGCCAGCCAGCTGGCCCAGGCGCTGCGCGCCGAACTGCAGAAGGCCCTGATCGGCCAGACGGCCGTGATCGACGACGTGCTCAGCGCCCTGATCGCCGGCGGCCATGTGCTGATCGAAGGCGTGCCCGGCCTGGGCAAGACCCTGCTGGTACGCGCCCTGGCGCGCTGCTTCGGCGGCGAATTCGCGCGCATCCAGTTCACCCCGGACCTGATGCCCAGCGATGTCACCGGCCACGCCGTGTACGACATGCAGAGCGAGCAGTTCAAGCTGCGCAAGGGCCCGGTGTTCACCAACCTGCTGCTGGCCGACGAGATCAACCGCGCCCCGGCCAAGACCCAGGCCGCCCTGCTGGAAGTCATGCAGGAGCGCCAGGTCACCCTGGAAGGCCGCGCCCTCGGCGTGCCGCTGCCCTTTATGGTGCTGGCCACGCAGAACCCGATCGAGCAGGAAGGCACCTACCCGCTGCCCGAAGCCGAGCTGGACCGCTTTATGCTCAAGCTGCGCATGGACTATCCCGAGCAGAGCGAAGAGCTGAACATGGTTCGCCAGGTGGCCCGTTCGAGCAAAGCCGACATGCTCGAAGTCACCCCGCTGCGCACCCTGCTGCAGGCCCGCGACGTACAGGCCCTGCAGAAGATCGCCAGCGACCTGCCAATCGACGAGCAGGTGCTCGACTACGCCGTGCGCATCGCCCGCGCCACCCGCAGCTGGCCGGGCCTGAGCATCGGGGCCGGGCCGCGCGCCTCGATTGCCCTGGTGCGTTGCGGCCGCGCCCGCGCCCTGCTGCGCGGCGGCGACTTCGTACTCCCCGACGATATCAAGGGCTGCGCCCTGGCCGTGCTGCGCCATCGCGTACGGCTGTCGCCGGAGCTGGATATCGAAGGCCTGGCGGTGGATCAGGTGCTGCAACAACTGCTCGATCAGGTACCGGCACCGCGTCTATGAATCCGGCCGGTATAAAACCATCACCGCTGCTACTGGCCCTACTGGCCGGCCTGCTTGTCCTGGGCATCGTCCTTGGGGTGTGCAGTGCCCTGGCCGTGACACTGCCGGCCAGCTTCGCCACGCTGAGCTGGGGCCTGCTGCTGGCGTTGCTCGGCTTGGCCCTGGTCGACGCCCTGCGCCTGCGCCTGTTGCCCTCGCCGCGCCTCGAACGCCAGCTGCCCGGCAACCTGCCCCTGGGCCGCTGGAGCGAAGTGCAGCTGTGCCTGCACCACGACTACGGCAACGCCCTGCAGGTGCAGCTGTTCGACCACCTGCCCGGGGAGATGGCCTTCGAGCACCTGCCACTCAGGATCGACCTGCATCCTGGGGAAATGACCCGCACCAGCTACCGGGTACGGCCGCTGCAACGCGGGCATTTCCACTTCCCCCAGTGTGAAGTCAGCCTGCCGAGCCCCATGGGCCTATGGCGCGCCCGGCGTTACCTGCCGGTCAGCGGCGAAACCCGCGTCTACCCGGATTTCGCCCGCCTGTATGGCGCGCAGCTGATGGCGGTGGACGACTGGATCAGCCAGCTCGGCGTACGCCAGCAACCGCGACGCGGCCTGGGCCTGGAATTTCATCAGCTGCGCGAATTTCGCGACGGCGACACCCTGCGGCAGATCGACTGGAAAGCCACCGCGCGCAAACGCACGCCGATTGCCCGCGAATACCAGGACGAGCGCGACCAGCAGATCATCTTCCTGCTCGACTGCGGGCGGCGCATGCGCAGCCAGGACGGCGAGCTGTC
>CAZOEC010000015.1:0-48677 GCA_964578635.1 uncultured Pseudomonas sp. | reverse complement strand
TGAACAGGCTCAGCAGGTAGTAGCTGATGGCGATGATCGACAGGCCTTCCACCGCTTTCTGGATCTTGATCTGGGTGTTGGCGCGGCTGTTGAGGCTGCGCAGGATCGCCGAGTTCTGTTCTTCCACCTCCACCTGCACCCGCGTTTGCAGCAGCTCGCCCAGGTTGGCCACGCTCTGGCCCAGGCGCAGCAGGCGCTGTTCGGTCACCGCGCAATAGCGCACCGTGGGCTTGAAGCGCCGCTCGATAAAGATCCCCAGGCGCTGGCAGTCGCCGACATGGCTCTCGCGCAGTTCGCCGATGCGTTCGAACACCAGTTGCGCATAAGCCTCGGCGGCGCTGAAGCGCTGGCGGTGGACGGCGGTGGCGCGCACCAGGTTGGCCGACAGCAGGGCGATATCGCCGAGCAGCTGCTTGGGGTTGCTGGTGTCGGGCGCAGCGTTGCGTGCGGACAGGCTAGCCAGTTGCTGGTCGTAGGCCTTGAGCTGGCGGTCGACGTCCTGAGCCACCGGCAGAGTCAGCGAGGCCATCATGCGGTAGGTCTCGATCTCCAGCAGGCGGCGGATCATTCGCCCCAGGCGGTAAGCGTTGAGGCGGCGGTTGACCAGCAGGATACGGTTGAGGCCGTTCTCGCAGAGGCGAAAGTCGCTCCACACCGTGGCATCGCCGCCGCCGATATGCGAGCCGGCCGGGTCCTTGAAGCCGTAGCGGGCGCTGTGGCCTTGCCAGTGCTGCTCGGCCTCCACCAGGATCTGCAGCGCATTGATGATCAGCCCTCGATGCGGTTCGATCAGCGCCTGCAGGGCCTGGGGCAGGGCGGGCCAGAATTCGCCGCCTGCCTGCTTGGGCTGGACCAGGGTCAGGGTGAAGAACTCGGCATGCCGCTCCCATTTCAGCGCACAACCCGCTAACTGACTCAGGCCCTGGGCGCTGCCATTGGGCTGGGGTTGTTCGGCGCTGTGCGGCAACGCCGCGATGATGGCGCTGCCGGCTTCGTCCTGATCGAGCAGGGCGATATGAAAGACATAGGCCGGCTCGTTGAAATACAGCGAGGGGCGGGCGTGCAATTCGTTGTGCAGGGCGGTTCGTTGCGGATGCATGGTAGGCGTCTGTGCGGCCGGAAGGAATGCAGCAGTGACGCAGCCGGCGCGGCCGGTGTCACCAGATGGCCGAGCTTGGGCAGTTATTCAAACAAGCGTTCGCGATTAGTTCCCGGGCTTGGAGTATTGCGCAAAAACTCCAGAGCTTTCAGCAAGAAGTGGTCATGGTTCTGCAACTAAATTCGTCCATCCACTGGCGCAGTGCGCAGGTTTTGGCCCAGTTGTCATTGGTCAGACCAGCCATGTTGCGCTAGACCCATAACAAACAGTCTCCACAAGAGGATGGGCGTGATGTTTAAAGCCAGTCACGTCTTGCAGGACGAGTTCCTTAACCGGATCTCTGCCGCCAAGGCCGCCGATTTTTTCCCTGTCATCAGCGCCAACTACAGCGTTGACGAGGCAGCCTATCTCACTGAGCTCTTGCAGCTCGCCGACCCCGGCGAGACCGGCATTGCGGCCATCAGCCGCGGTGCCCGTACCCTGATTCAGGACGTACGTAGCCGGGACAACGCCGTCGATACCCTCGACGCACTTCTTCGTCAGTACAGCCTCGACACCCAGGAAGGGCTGATGCTCATGTGCCTGGCCGAGGCTCTGCTGCGTGTACCCGACGCTGCCACCGCCGATGCACTGATCCGCGACAAACTGAGCGCCGCCGAGTGGGAACGTCACCTCGGCCAGAGCGACAGCGTGCTGGTCAACTTTGCCGCCTGGGGCCTGGTGATGACCGGCAAGGTGGTCGATCCGGATACCGCCGATGGTCGGCCGAAAAACGTCCTCGGCAAGTTGATCAAGCGCTCCGGCGAGCCGGTGATCCGCGCCGCCATGAATCAGGCCATGAAGCTGATGGGCAAGCAGTTCGTGCTTGGCCGCAATATCGCCGAGGCCCTGAAGAACGGCCGTGGCGAGCGCGAAAAAGGTTACACCTACTCCTTCGATATGCTCGGCGAAGCCGCCCTGACCGCCGAAGATGCCGAGAAGTACATGGCCGACTACCGCAAGGCCATCGACACCGTCGGTGCCGAGCCCCAGGTCGGCTCGGGCCCGAAGCCGTCTATCTCGATCAAGCTGTCGGCCCTGCATCCGCGTTATGAAGTGGCCCAGCGCGAGCGCGTGCTCACCGAGCTGTTCGCCAACGTGCTGGATCTGGCGGTGCGTGCGCGCAGGCTGGGCGTGGGCATTTCGGTGGACGCCGAAGAGGCCGATCGCCTCGAGCTGTCCCTGGAGCTCTACGAAAAGCTGATGCGTGACCCGGCCCTCAAGGGCTGGGGCGAGTTCGGTCTGGTGGTGCAGGCCTATTCGAAGCGCTGCCTGCCGGTACTGGTGTGGCTGACCCTGCTGGGCAAGGAACTGGGCGAGAAGATGCCGCTGCGTCTGGTCAAGGGGGCCTACTGGGACACCGAGATCAAGCAGTGCCAGGTTCAGGGCCTGGACGGCTACCCGGTATTCACCCGCAAGGAAGGCACCGACACCTCCTATCTGGCCTGTGCCCGTTACCTGTTGTCCGAGTTCACCCGCGGGGTGATCTACCCGCAGTTCGCCAGCCATAACGCCCACACCGTCAGCTGCATCCTGGCGATTGCCGCCGAGCACCAGCAGCCCCGCGAGTTCGAATTCCAGCGCCTGCACGGCATGGGCGATGCCCTGTACGACACCGTACTGGAAAAGCACGCCAAGACCGTGCGCATCTATGCCCCGGTGGGCGCGCACAAGGATCTGCTGCCCTACCTGGTGCGGCGCCTGCTGGAAAACGGCGCGAATTCCTCGTTCGTCCATCAGCTGGTGGACCCAAGCGTACCGGTGGAGTCCCTTCTCGATCACCCGGTGACGCAACTGCGCAAGTTCAAAACCCTCGGTAATGACAAAATCCCTCTTCCGCCGGCGTTGTTTGGCCCTGCGCGGAAAAACTCCCAAGGCCTCAATATGAACATTCACACTTCGTGGAGTGAGCTGGAGCTCGCCTATCAGCCGCACCTGACCCGTCAATGGCAGGCCGCCCCGGTCATCAACGGTCAGCGTCTGAGCGGTACCGCCAACGCCGTGCATTGTCCCTATGAGCTGAGCAAGCAGGTCGGCAGCGTCGACTTCGCCAGCGCCGCCCAGGCCGCCCAGGCCCTGGATGTGCTGCACGCCGCCTGGCCGCGCTGGAACGCTACCGCCATCGACAGCCGTGCCAGCATCCTCGAGCGCCTGGCCGACCTGCTCGAAGTCAACCGCGCCGAGCTGATGGCGCTGTGCACCGTGGAAGCCGGCAAGTCCATGCAGGACGGCATCGACGAAGTGCGCGAGGCGGTGGATTTCTGCCGTTACTACGCCCAGCAGGCGCGTCTGCGTCTGGGCCGCGAAGAGCTGGTGGGCCCCACCGGGGAGCGCAACGAGCTGTTCCATGAAGGTCGCGGCATCTTCGTCTGCGTCAGCCCGTGGAATTTCCCGCTGGCCATCTACCTGGGTCAGATCGCCGCCGCTCTGGTGGCCGGTAACTGCGTGCTGGCCAAGCCGGCCGAGCAGACCAGCCTGATCGCCGCTCGCGCCCTGGAGCTGATGTTCGAGGCCGGTCTGCCGCAGGATGTGATCGCCTTCCTGCCTGGCGACGGTGCCACCCTGGGCGGCGTGTTCTGTCGCGATGCCCGGGTTGCCGGGGTGTGCTTTACCGGCTCCACCGATACCGCGCGTATCATCAACCGTCAGCTGGCCGAGAAGGCCGGGCCGATTGCCGCGCTGATCGCCGAAACCGGCGGCCAGAACGCCATGATTGTCGACTCCACCGCGCTGCCCGAGCAGGTGGTCAAGGATGCCGTGCAGTCCGCCTTTACCAGCGCCGGCCAGCGTTGTTCGGCCCTGCGCGTGCTCTATGTGCAGAACGACATCGCCGAGCGGGTGCTGGATCTGCTCAAGGGCGCGATGGCCGAACTCAAGGTCGGCCCGACCCATCTGCGTGAAAGCGACGTCGGTCCAGTGATCGACGCCGAGGCCCGGGACGGCCTGCTGGCCCATATCGCCCAGCTCAAGGCCGAGGGCAAGCTGATTGCCGAAGCCGTGCTGCCGGCCGGCCTGGACGGTCACTTCGTTGCGCCGGTGGCCTTCGAAATCGGCGGCATCCATGAGCTGAAGAAGGAAAACTTCGGTCCCATCCTCCACGTGGTGCGTTTCGAAGCCCGCGAACTGGAGCAGGTGGTGGCCGCGATCAACGGCACCGGTTTTGGTCTGACCCTCGGCGTGCATAGCCGCAACGAGGAAACCGCACGGCGCATCGAGGAACTGGCGCGGGTCGGCAACCTCTATGTCAACCGCAACCAGATCGGTGCGGTGGTTGGCGTGCAACCCTTCGGCGGCTGCGGCCTGTCCGGTACCGGACCGAAAGCCGGCGGGCCGAGCTACCTGCTGCGTTTTGCCAACGAGCGCACCACTTCGATCAACACCACCGCAGTGGGCGGCAACGCTTCGCTGCTGTCGCTGGGCGACGAATAACCCGTAGTTCAGGGGCGGGCTTACAACGCCTGCTCCGCCACTGGCCTGCGTGCGCTTGGTCGGTGGTTTCAAGGCAGTGGCCACATACCGTGGCCGCTTAAAACTAGAGTCACGGCCCGAGCCGTGCCAACACGAGAACAACAAGATGAACGAGCAGAACGTTTTTGTTGTAGGGGTGACCTTCGTGGTCTACCTGGTACTGATGTTGTGGTTGGGCCTGGTGGCCTACCGTCGTACCAGCAACTTGTCCGATTACATTCTTGGCGGCCGCTCCATCGGCCCGACCACCGCGGCCTTGTCGGCCGGTGCTTCGGACATGAGCGGCTGGCTGCTGCTGGGTCTGCCGGGCTATGCCCTGGTGGCTGGCTTCGAGGCCAGCTGGATCGCCATCGGCCTGCTGGCTGGCACCTGGTTGAACTGGCTGTTCGTCGCCCAGCGTCTGCGCGTGTACTCGCATACCGCCAAGGACTCGGTGACCATGCCGGCCTACTTCGAAAACCGCTTCAACGACAAATCCCGCGCCCTGCGTGTGGTCTCGGCGTTGATCATTCTGACCTTCTTCCTCTTCTATACCAGCTCCGGTCTGGTGGCCTCCGGCAAGCTGTTCGAAACCGTGTTCGGCCTGAGCTATACGGTCGCCGTGGTGATCGGCACCCTGGCCGTGGTGTCCTACACCCTGTTCGGTGGCTTCCTTGCGGTGGCCTGGACCGACGTGGTGCAGGGCCTGCTGATGGCCGCCGCGCTGGTGCTGGTGCCGGTGTTCGCCCTCAATGCAGTGGGCGGCATCGACGCCGCACATGTGGCCATTGCGGCCAAGAACCCGGAACTGCTGACCTTCTTCAATGACGCCAAGGGTCAACCGCTGGGCATCATCGCCATCCTCTCGCTGCTGGGCTGGGGCCTGGGCTACTTCGGTCAGCCGCATATCCTGGCGCGCTTCAAGGCCATCTCCGACGACAAGGACATGCCGACTGCCCGTCGCATCGCCGTGAGCTGGACCGCCCTGACCCTGGTTGCCGCACTGGCCATCGGCTGGGTGGCCGTGGGTTATCTGGACACCGACCTGGCCGACGCCGAAACCGTGTTTATGGTGCTGGTCAACAGCCTGTTCCACCCGGTAGTGGCCGGTATCCTGATGGCCGCCGTGCTGGCTGCGATCATGTCCACCGCCGACTCGCAACTGCTGGTCAGCTCTTCGGCCCTGGCTGAAGACTTCTACAAGGCCATCCTGAAGAAGGATGCCGGCGACGCCGAACTGGTATGGATCGGTCGTGGCGCGGTGGTGCTGATCGCCGTCATCGCCCTGGTGCTGGCCTTGAACCCGGACAACACCGTGCTGGGTCTGGTGTCCTACGCCTGGGCTGGCTTCGGTGCCGCCTTCGGCCCGGCCATCCTGCTGTCGCTGTACTGGAAGCGCATGAACCGTCACGGTGCCCTGGCTGGTATCGTCCTCGGCGGCCTGACCGTGGTGATCTGGAAGCAGCTGTCCGGCGGTATCTTCGACCTGTACGAGATCATCCCCGGCTTTATCCTGGCGACTATCGCCATCATCGTGGTCAGCCTGCTCACCGAAGAGCCGGAAGCCGCGCTGCAGGCCCAGTTCGACGATGTCGAGCGCAAGCTGGCCTGATTAGGTTGCACCCATGCCTGCAGCCGGTCGTCTGCAGGTGTGGCTCCCGAGCCAGGATTTTATTGCTGATGCCCGGCCCGGGCCCCACGACGACCCGATAGTGCTTCGCCGGCCCACACCTTTGGTGTTGGGCCGGTTTTTTTTTGGGCTATGTATTAATTAGCTGTCCATGGGCTGCTTGGGGAAGGGTGGTACTGCTTGCAGAGGCGGCAGTGGGTAGGGTGCCTTCACACTTAAGCGTCGCTGCTACTTTCCCTTGTTCGCCGGCTTGGCTAAGGTGGCGGCTGTTTCCTAGGCCGTGCCTTCACTACAGGTTTTGCATGACTCAATCGCCGAACAATCCGCTGCATGGCATCACCCTCGAAGCCATTCTCAATAGCCTGGTCGAGCGCTTCGGCTGGGACGGCCTGGCCCAGCGTATCGATATCCGCTGTTTCAAGAGCGACCCGAGCATCAAGTCCAGCCTGACCTTTCTGCGCAAGACGCCCTGGGCCCGGCAGAAGGTCGAAGCCCTGTATATCCAGACGCTGAAGGGCTGAACAAGGCCTCAGAAAAACTGGCACCCTTGTTGCAATACCTCTGCAAACGCCGCGAAGCGTCAAAAAACCGCGGCCAGTGGAGGAAGTCATGAGCCAAGGTGTTGAATTCAATCGCTTGATGTTGGAAATGCGTTCCATGCAGGCGGAGGCCATGGCGCGACAGAAGCCTGTGGCCAGCACCCCGGAGCCCGGCGCGCCGAGCTTTTCCGAGATGCTCGGGCAGGCGGTCGGCAAGGTCCACGAGACCCAACAGGCCTCCACCAAACTGGCTGAGGCCTTTGAAGTGGGCAAAAGCGGCGTAGATTTGACTGATGTGATGATCGCTTCGCAGAAGGCCAGCGTCTCCTTCCAGGCCATGACCCAGGTGCGCAACAAACTGGTCCAGGCCTATCAAGACATCATGCAGATGCCGGTTTAAGAGTAGGGTTTGAATCATGGCTGAAGCCGTCGCTGCAAACGTACCTGCCACCACCGCTGGCGGTGAGCCGAAGAAGCCGTTGTTCGGCCTGACCTTTCTGGAAAACCTTTCCGATATGTCGATGCTGCGGCAGATCGGCCTGCTGGTCGGCCTGGCCGCCAGCGTGGCGATTGGTTTTGCCGTGGTGCTCTGGTCGCAGCAGCCCGATTACCGTCCGCTGTATGGCAGCCTCGACGGCATGGATGCGTCCCAGGTCATGGAGACCCTGACCGCCGCCGACATCAAATACACCGTGGAACCCAACTCCGGCGCGCTGCTGGTCAGGTCCGAAGACCTGGCCCGGGCGCGTATGCGTCTGGCTGCCGCTGGCGTAGCGCCGACCGACAACAGCGTCGGCTTCGAGATTCTCGACCGCGAGCAGGGTCTGGGTACCAGCCAGTTTATGGAAGCCACCCGCTACCGCCGCGGCCTGGAAGGGGAGCTGGCGCGTACCGTATCGAGCCTGAACAACGTCAAGGGCGCGCGGGTGCACCTGGCCATTCCGAAGAGTTCGGTATTCGTGCGCGACGAGCGCAAGCCCAGCGCCTCGGTACTGGTTGAGCTCTACCCGGGCCGTGGCCTGGAGCCGAGCCAGGTGATGGCCATCGTCAACCTGGTGGCCAGCAGCGTGCCGGAGATGGACAAGGCCCAGGTCACAGTGGTCGATCAGAAAGGCACCTTGCTCTCGGATATCCAGGAGATGTCCGAACTGACCATGGCCGGCAAGCAGTTCGACTACAGCCGGCGCATGGAAAGCCTGTTCACCCAGCGCGTGCACAATATTCTCCAGCCCGTGCTCGGTGCCGGCCGCTACAAGGCGGAAGTCTCGGCGGACGTGGACTTCAGCGCGGTGGAATCTACCTCGGAAATGTTCAACCCCGACCAGCCGGCGCTGCGCAGCGAGCAGCAGGTCAACGAACAGCGTACCAGCAGCCTGCCGCCGCAAGGCGTGCCGGGTGCCCTGGCCAATCAGCCGCCGGGTGCCGCCACTGCGCCGGAACAGGCCGCCGGCGGAGCTGCGGTGGCAGGGCCGGTGGCCGCTGGTCAGCCGCTGCTGGATGTCAATGGCGAGCAGATCATCGACCCGGCCACGGGCCTGGCCATGCTCGCGCCTTATCCGGCGGACAAGCGTGAACAGTCCACGCGCAATTTCGAGCTGGACCGCTCCATCAGCTACACCAAGCAGCAGCAGGGGCGCTTGCGCCGGCTGTCGGTGGCGGTGGTGGTGGATGACCAGTTCAAGGTCGACCCGGCCACTGGCGACACCGTGCGTGCGCCCTGGAGCAGCGACGAGCTGGCGCGCTTTACCCGCCTGGTACAGGACTCGGTGGGCTTCGACGCCAGCCGTGGCGACAGCGTCAGCGTGATTAACACGCCGTTCTCCGCCGTGCCTGGCGAGGAGTTGGTGGCACTGCCCTGGTATCAGAGCGAGCTGTTTCTGATGGCCATGGCCGGCCTTAAGCAACTGCTGCCGGCGTTGCTGATCTTTATTCTGGTCTGGTTCGTGCTGCGCCCGGTGATGAAGAACATCACCGGTGGCGGCGGTGAAGGGGGCCGGCGCGGCGGTCGCGACGGCGATGTCGAACTGGGTGAAATGGGCGGTCTGGACGGCGACCTGTCCGAGGATCGGGTCAGCCTCGGCGGCCCGCAAAGCATCCTCCTGCCCAGCCCGAGTCAGGGGTATGATGCACAATTGAACGCCATCAAGAGCCTGGTCGCAGAAGACCCGGGCCGCGTGGCCCAGGTTGTCAAAGAGTGGATCAACGCCGATGAGTGACAATCGCACCGCCACCAAACTGAACAAGGTCGACAAGGCAGCGATCCTCCTGCTTTCGCTCGGGGAAACCGATGCGGCCCAGGTGTTGCGGCACCTCGGGCCCAAGGAAGTGCAACGGGTCGGCGTGGCGATGGCCGGCATGCGCAATATCCAGCGCGAGCAGGTCGAGCAGGTCATGGGTGAGTTCGTCGAGATTGTCGGCGACCAGACCAGCCTGGGCGTGGGGGCCGATGGTTACATCCGCAAGATGCTGACCCAGGCCCTGGGTGAGGACAAGGCCGGCAACCTGATCGACCGTATTCTGCTCGGCGGCAGCACCAGTGGCCTGGACAGCCTGAAGTGGATGGAACCGCGCGCGGTGGCTGACGTGATCCGCTACGAGCACCCGCAGATCCAGGCCATCGTGGTCGCTTATCTCGACCCCGATCAGGCCGGCGAAGTGCTCGGCCATTTCGACCACAAGGTGCGCCTGGACATCGTCCTGCGCGTGTCCTCGCTCAATACCGTGCAACCGGCGGCGCTCAAGGAACTCAACCAGATCCTCGAGAAGCAGTTCTCCGGCAGCTCCAACACCACCCGCGCCGCCCTGGGCGGAGTCAAGCGGGCGGCCGATATCATGAACTTCCTCGACAGTTCCATCGAAGGCCAGCTGATGGACTCGATCCGTGAAGTCGACGAAGACCTGTCCAGCCAGATCGAGGACCTGATGTTCGTCTTCGACAACCTGGCCGACGTCGATGACCGCGGCATCCAGGCGTTGCTGCGCGAGGTCTCCTCCGACGTGCTGGTGCTGGCGCTCAAGGGGGCCGACGAGGCGATCAAGGACAAGGTGTTCAAGAACATGTCCAAGCGTGCCGCCGAGCTGCTGCGCGACGACCTCGAGGCCAAGGGCCCGGTGCGGGTCAGCGATGTGGAAAACGCCCAGAAGGAAATCCTCACCATTGCCCGCCGCATGGCCGAAGCCGGGGAAATTGTCCTGGGCGGCAAGGGCGGCGAAGAGATGGTGTAAATGGCCGCCAAAGAAGCCCCCAGCGAGCTGATTCGCGCCAAGGACATCAACGCCTTCGACCTCTGGGCGCTGCCCAGTTTCGACCCCCAGGTCGAGCCTGCCGAAGTGCCCGTCAGTACCGAGGAGGCCGCCGAGCAGGCGCAAGCCCCTGTCGAGGGAGCGGCGGAAGGGGAAGAGGTTGCCCTGGAGGATGTCAAACCCTTGACGCTGGATGAGTTGGAGGCGATCCGCCAGGACGCCTACAACGAAGGCTTCACCACCGGTGAGAAGGACGGCTTCCATGCCGGCCAGCTGAAAGCCAGGCAAGAGGCCGAGATGGCCCTGGCGGCGAAAATGGCCGGCCTCGAGCAATTGATGGCGCAGCTGTTCGAACCCATTGCCGAGCAGGACCAGCAGCTGGAAGCGGCCATGGTCAATCTGCTGAGCCATATGGTCCGCCAGGTGATCCAGCGCGAACTCAAAAGCGATTCCAGCCAGATCACCCAGGTGCTGCGCGAAGCCCTCAAGTTGCTGCCCATGGGCGGTGCGAGCGTGCGCATTCATCTCAATCCCCAGGATTTCGAGATGATCAAGGCCCTGCGCGAGCGCCACGAAGAGACCTGGCGCATTCTCGAAGACGAGACGTTGCTGCCCGGCGGCTGCAAGGTCGAGAGCGAACTCAGCCGTATCGATGCCACGGTGGAAACCCGCCTGGCCCTGGCCCTCAAGCAGTTGTTCGAGCATCAGCGCGAGCAGCTGGGCCACCCCCTGGAAGCCGATCTGCACACCGACCTGAGCAAGGCCAAGGCGCGCGACGATGCTCCTTAAGCGGGTGAGCTTCGGCAAACGTCTGGCGGCCTACAGCGAGGCGGTGAAGTTACCCAGCCAGCCGCTGGTCGAGGGCCGCCTGCTGCGCATGGTCGGCCTGACCCTGGAGGCCGAAGGCCTGCGCGTCGCCCTGGGCAGCCGCTGCCTGGTGATCAACGATGACAGTTACCACCCGGTGCAGGTCGAGGCCGAGGTGATGGGCTTTTCCAACGGCAAGATCTACCTGATGCCAGTCGGCAGCCTGGTCGGCATCGCTCCGGGCGCGCGGGTGGTGCCGCTGCCGGATACCGGCCGTCTGCCGATGGGCATGTCGATGCTCGGTCGGGTGCTCGACGGCACCGGCCGCGCCCTGGACGGCAAGGGCCGGATGAAGGCCGACGACTGGGTGCCGATGGACGGCCCGGCGATCAACCCGCTCAACCGCAACCCCATCAGCGTACCGCTGGATGTCGGCATACGTTCGATCAACGGCTTGCTGACCGTGGGCCGTGGCCAGCGTCTGGGCCTGTTTGCCGGTACCGGGGTGGGCAAGTCGGTGCTGCTCGGGATGATGACGCGCTTTACCGAGGCCGATGTCATCGTGGTCGGGCTGATCGGCGAGCGCGGCCGCGAAGTTAAGGAATTTATCGACGAGATTCTCGGTCACGAGGGCCTGACGCGCTCGGTGGTGGTGGCTTCGCCGGCCGATGATGCGCCGCTGATGCGCCTGCGCGCGGCGATGTATTGCACGCGTATTGCCGAGTACTTCCGCGATAAGGGCAAGAACGTACTGCTGCTGATGGATTCGCTGACGCGCTTCGCCCAGGCCCAGCGCGAGATCGCCCTGGCCATTGGCGAGCCGCCGGCGACCAAGGGCTATCCGCCCTCGGTATTCGCCAAGTTGCCCAAGCTGGTCGAACGCGCCGGTAATGCGGAGAAGGGCGGCGGCTCGATTACCGCCTTCTACACCGTGCTCAGCGAAGGCGACGATCAGCAGGACCCAATCGCCGATGCCGCCCGTGGCGTGCTCGACGGCCATATCGTGCTGTCCCGACGGCTCGCCGAGGAGGGCCATTACCCGGCCATCGATATCGAGGCCTCGATCAGCCGGGTCATGCCGCAGGTGGTGTCCGCCGAGCATATGCGCCTGTCGCAGCGCTTCAAGCAGCTCTGGTCGCGCTATCAGCAAAGCCGCGACCTGATCAGTGTCGGGGCCTACGTGGCGGGCGGCGATGCCGACACCGACCTGGCCATTGCCCGGCAACCGGCGATGGTCAAGTACCTGCGGCAGAACCTCGGCGAGAACGAAACGCTGGCCAACAGCAGTGCGCAACTGGCGGCCACCTTCAACCCCGCCAGTGCGCCCTAAGCCATGTCGCTGAGTCGAGCCGCCCGGCTGGCACCGGTCATCGTCATGGCCGAGCGGGCCGAACGTGAGGCGGCTTTGCAACTTGGCCACTGTCAGGGCCTGCTGCGGCAGGCAGAAGTGCAGCTGGGCGAGCTGGAGCGCTACCGTGGCGATTACCAGCAGCAGTGGATCAGTGAAGGCCAGCGCGGGGTATCCGGGCAGTGGCTGATGAACTACCAGCGCTTTCTCTCGCAGCTGGAAACCGCCATTGGCCAGCAGCGCCAGAGCGTCGACTGGCACCGCGGCAATATGGACAAGGCGCGCGAGCTCTGGCAGCAGCGCTATGCGCGCCTGGAAGGCCTGCGCAAACTGGTCAAGCGCTATCTGGACGAAGCCCGTCTGGCCGAGGACAAGCGCGAGCAGAAACTGCTCGACGAACTGTCGCAGCGTTTATCCGGACGCGATTCGCTTTCCTGATCCCTCACCTCGCCATTGCACCTGCAGCCCGCGGCGCACGGCGGTGCCAGCGCTTCGGGCTGCGCCGCAGCGGTCATGGTCGTGCCGGCGGGTGCAGACCGATCCCCTGCCGGCAGTTGCTCCATGGCCTTTAGGGTGCTACATCTTGATCATGGACAACACTTGGCCAGGGTGATCCTCGCTACTCTGGCTTTTTCGTTTATAGGAGCGATTCATGACTATCACCTCGCTGCCCTCGTCTGACGGGCAAGAGTTGACCATTCTGATTCAGGGACGTTTTGATTTCGGGGCCCATCAGGAATTCCGCAACGCTTACGAGCGCGTCAGCAGCACGCCAAAGACCTATGTCGTGGATCTGCAGGGCACCACCTATCTGGACAGTTCCGCCCTGGGCATGCTCTTGCTGTTGCGTGACCACGCCGGTGGCGACAGCGCCCAGATCCGCCTGCTCAATTGCAACCCGGATGTGCGCAAGATTCTGGCGATCTCGAATTTCGAGCAACTGTTCCAGATCGCCTGAGGTTTCCTCCATGCCCGAGCGTTTGTCCATCCTCATCGCCGAGGACAACGCTGCCGACCGCATGCTGTTGTCGACCATCGTCAGCCGTCAGGGGCACCGTACCTTGACGGCCGCCAATGGCCTGGAGGCGGTCGCGCTATTCGAGCAGGAACGCCCGCAGCTGGTGCTGATGGACGCCCTGATGCCGCTGATGGATGGTTTCGAGGCGGCGCGGCGGATCAAGCAGGCGGCCGGCGAAGAGCTGGTGCCGATCATCTTTCTCACCTCCCTGACCGAAGGCGAAGCTCTGGTACGTTGCCTGGAGGCCGGCGGCGACGACTTTCTCGCCAAACCCTACAATCGGGTGATTCTCGAAGCCAAGATCAACGCCATGGAGCGCCTGCGCCGCCTGCAGGACACCGTGTTGAAGCAGCGCGACCTGATCGCCAAACACAATGAGCACCTGCTCACCGAGCAGCGGGTGGCCAAGGCGGTGTTCGACAAGGTGACCCATTCCGGCTGCCTGGATGCACCGAATATCCGTTACCTGCAGTCGCCCTATGCGGTGTTCAACGGCGACCTGATGCTGGCCGCCTTCAAGCCTTCCGGCGGCATGCATGTGCTGCTTGGCGACTTCACCGGCCATGGCCTGCCCGCGGCAATCGGGGCCATGCCGCTGGCCGAGGTGTTCTATGGCATGACCGCCAAGGGCTACTCGCTGGCCGAAGTACTGCGCGAGATCAATGCCAAGCTCAAGCGCATCCTGCCGGTGGGGGTGTTCTGCTGCGCGACTCTGCTCAATATCAGCTTCCAGCGCCAGGTCGTCGAGGTGTGGAACGGCGGCCTGCCCGACGGCTACCTGCTGCGCAGCAGCGGCGAGCGCCTGCCGCTGGTGTCGCGGCATCTGCCGCTGGGGGTGCTGGAGCCGGCGAGCTTCAATGACAAGTACGAGGTCTATCCGCTGGCGCTGGGGGACCGGGTATTCCTGCTCTCCGATGGGGTGCTGGAGGCGCGTAATCCGCAAGACGAACTGTTTGGCGAGGCGCGCCTGCTCGAAGTATTTGCCCGCAACCGCATGCCGGCGGAGTTGTTCAGCGAGATTCAGCAGGCGCTGACGCTGTTCAGTGGCGAACAGCAGGACGATGTCAGCCTGCTGGAGGTCAGTCTGGTCGAGGATGGCGCGCTGGCACGGCCGCCCCTGGCGTTTGCGGACAGTGGCCAGAGCCATCCGCTGGACTGGTCGGCCAGCTTCGAGTTCCGCGGGGAAACCCTGCGCCATTTCAACCCGCTGCCGTTTCTGCTGCAGCTGCTGCTCGAGGTGCAGGGCCTGCGGCCCCAGGGCGGGGCGCTGTACACGGTGCTGGCCGAACTCTATTCAAATGCCCTGGAGCACGGCGTGCTGGGGCTGGACTCGGCGCTGAAGGCCAATGCCGAGGGCTTTGCCGAATATTACCGCCAGCGCAGCCTGCGCCTGGCGCGGCTGAACGATGGCTATGTGCGGTTTCACCTGCGCCTGCAGCCCGAGGCGGGCGGTGGTCGTCTGGTGGTGCGGGTCGAAGACAGCGGGCCGGGCTACGACCCCTCGCGCGCGCTGGCGCAGCAGGCACCTGTGTCGGGCCTCAGCGGGCGTGGCCTGACGTTGGTGCGGCAGTTGAGCGAGCGCTGCAGCTGGGATGCCGGCGGGCAGGGCGTCAGCGTGGAGTTTTCATGGTTGCCTGGGGCATAATCCGGCGCAGCATGTCCAGGGAGGTTGACGTTGTCCGATATCCATCTAGATAGCAACGTGTTGGCGGCCTTGCAGGACGTCATGGAGGATGAGTATCCGGTCCTGCTGGATACCTTCCTGCTCGACTCCGAGGAGCGCCTGCTGGGGTTGCGTCAGGCGCTGCAGGCTGCCGATGCCCAGGGCCTGCGCCTGGCTGCGCACAGCTTCAAGGGCAGCTGCAGCAATATGGGCGCGCTGATGCTGGCGGGCCTGTGCCGCCAGCTGGAAGAGGCCGGCCGTCGCGAGCAGCTGGAGCGGGCTCCCGAGCTGGTGGAGCAGATCGAGCGGGAGTTCGCCATCGTGCGGATCCTGATGAAGTCCGAGCGTCAGCGTTACCGGCACCTTTAACCTATCTTGCCTGCCTGCGCAAAGTTGGCCCAGGCCTTGCAAAACTCTCCCCACGACCAACCCCGAACGGAGAGTATCCATGTCCGTTGCCCCCGATCTGCTGCTTAAATCGGCACCCCCGACAAAACCCCGGGCAGCCGCGGCCAAAGCCCCGGAAAAAGCTGCCGAACCCCCGAGGAATGAGGCTTCCAGCTTTTCCCAGGTGTACGCCAGGGAACGCCAGGCCAAGGCCGCGGAGCGCAGCGAAGCCCCGGCCAGGCCGGCTCGCGAGAACCAGCCCAAGGCGCAGGAAGAGGAAAACCCCGAGGCCGCCACGCCCGTTGGCCAACCCGAGCTTGCCGATAGCGGCAAGGCTTTGCCGAGTGAGCCGGCAAGCGAGGAGGTGGTGCTGGATCCTCTGCTGTTGCTGGGGATGGGCGCTGAGCCGGTTGAGATGGAAGAAACGGCAGAGTTGCCGGCGGAAACCGAGCCGGAGCCGCTGCTGATCTCGACCGGTAGCCTGACCAGTTCCGGGCCCGCGAGCATGACCGAAGCCAGCTTCGATCCGCAGATCGATGCCTTGAACCAGTTGCCGGCCGTGCGCATGGCTCTGGAAATGGGGGCCAAGGAAAACGCCAAGGTCGACCATGCCACCTTGCACGCACAGATGAACCCGGCCGCTCAGAACGCGGCACAGAATCCGGGGCAGAGCATGCTCGCTAACCGCCTGCTCGAAGAGATGCAGCCGGTGGACGAAACGTTGCCGGAGTCGGTTGAGCTGCAACTGGAGTCCCTCAGCGCCAAGGGCCTCGAGGCCCTCAAGGAAAGCTCGGCACAGACACCGCCGGAGAACTTCGTCAGTAAACTCAATGCCCTGAGCCAGGCGATTGGCCAGCAGCAGTCCGTGTCGGCCCGCGCTCCGGTTATCCCCGGGCAGCCGGTGCCGATGCAGCAGGGCGGCTGGAGCGAGGCGGTGGTGGACCGGGTGATGCTGATGTCCAGTCAGAACCTCAGGTCGGCGGAGATCCAGCTGGACCCGGCCGAGCTGGGGCGTCTGGAAGTGCGTATCAGCGTCAACCAGGAACAGACCCAGGTCACCTTCGCCAGCCCTAACGCCGGTGTACGCGAGGCGCTGGATGCGCAGATGCACCGTCTGCGGGAAATGTTCGCCCAGCAGGGTATGAACCTGCTGGATGTGAATGTCTCCGATCAGTCGCTGAGTCGCGGCTGGCAGGGCCAGGAGGGCGACGGCAATGGCCGCGGCGGGTCGGGCAGGGATGGCCTCGCGGCGGACGAGGAACTGCTCCAGCACCCTGTGGATGCACGCGGTGGCACGCCAGTCGCAGCCCGCGGCCTGGTCGATTATTACGCCTAGGGTGAACTCTGAGCGGCTACCGGGTTGGTTGCCGCTGTAGTTGCCGAGCGCACTGATCTAAACTCTGTTTCGCCCGACTCCCGTTGCAGGGAGCCGGGCGATTCTGTTTGGGGCGATCTATGGCTGCGGTATGGGCCCGTGACATGGCCCGCGCTGTGTGGCCGGCTGCTGAAAGCGGCTGGTTGACAGACTGGCATAACACTTGCTCTTAACCCTTTGAAACGGATAGAACTCCGAATAGTGACGGATTATTGGCATGGCTAAGAAAGAAGCACCGCAGGCACCGGCAAGCGCCGAGGCCAAACCGGCCGGCAAAATGAAACTGATCATCCTGATTGCCGTGGTCGTGCTCCTGGCCGTGGGCCTGTCGGTGGGGGCCACCTGGTTCTTTCTGAGCAAGGGCGACAGCGCCGCCGAGCAACAGACCCAGGCTTCCGCCGAACCCGCCGTGCCGCTCAAGCAGCCGGCGATTTATGAAGAGCTGAGCCCGGCCTTTGTGGTCAATTTCACTCAGCAGGGGCGGGCCCGCTATATGCAGGTCAGCGTGGCCCTGATGGCCCGCGATCAGGTCGCTCTGGATGCCCTCAAGGTGCATATGCCGGTGCTGCGCAATCGCCTGGTGATGCTGTTCTCCAGCCAGGACTTCGATGCCCTGATGACGCCGGTCGGCAAGGAGATGCTGCGCCAGCAGGCCACCGCCAGCGTGCAGGAACTGGCCGAGAAGGAAACCGGCAAGCTGACCGTCGAACAAGTGCTGTTCACCAATATCGTGTTGCAGTAATCGGGAGCCGAAGATGGCCGTGCAAGACCTGCTTTCCCAGGATGAAATCGACGCGCTGCTGCATGGCGTCGACGACGGCTTGGTCGAAACCGAGGATGAGGCTGAGCCCGGTAGCGTCAAGCAATATGACCTGACCAGCCAGGATCGCATCGTCCGTGGGCGCATGCCGACCCTGGAGATGATCAACGAGCGCTTCGCCCGCTATACCCGTATCAGCATGTTCAACCTGCTGCGCCGTTCCGCCGATGTGGCCGTGGGCGGCGTGCAGGTGATGAAGTTCGGCGAGTACGTGCATTCACTGTATGTGCCCACCAGCCTGAATCTGGTGAAGATGAAGCCGCTGCGTGGTACCGGCCTGTTTATTCTGGACGCCAAGCTGGTGTTCAAACTGGTGGACAACTTCTTCGGCGGCGACGGCCGTCACGCCAAGATCGAAGGGCGTGAATTCACCCCGACCGAACTGCGCGTGGTGCGCATGGTGCTGGAGCAGGCCTTCGTCGATCTGAAGGAAGCATGGCAGGCGATCATGGAAGTGAACTTCGAGTACATCAACTCGGAAGTGAACCCGGCCATGGCCAACATCGTCGGCCCGAGCGAAGCGATCGTGGTCTCCACCTTCCACATCGAACTCGATGGCGGTGGCGGTGATCTGCACGTGACCATGCCGTACTCGATGATCGAGCCGGTGCGCGAAATGCTCGACGCCGGTTTCCAGTCGGACCTCGACGATCAGGACGAGCGCTGGGTCAACGCCTTGCGCCAGGACGTGCTCGATGTCGACGTGCCGATCGGTGCCACCGTGGCCCGCCGCCAATTGAAGCTGCGCGACATCCTGCACATGCAGCCGGGGGATGTGATCCCGGTCGAGATGCCGGAAGAAATGATCATGCGCGCCAACGGCGTGCCGGCCTTCAAGGTCAAGATGGGCTCGCACAAAGGCAACCTTGCGTTGCAGGTGATCGAGCCGATCGAGCGTCGCTGAAGCGGCGCTCCCACCCCCAAGCATTTAACTGAATTTTTGCCCGCCGAGGACAAATGATGAACGACGATATGAACGCCCAGGACGACCAGGCGCTGGCTGATGAATGGGCTGCGGCCCTGGAAGAAACCGGAGACGCCGGTCAGGACGATATCGACGCCTTGCTGGCGGCCGATAGCGCTGGCTCGTCGTCCAACCGTCTGCCGATGGAAGAGTTTGGCGGCGTGGCGAAGAGCAACGATCCGGTCAGCCTGGAAGGTCCGAACCTGGACGTGATCCTCGATATCCCGGTGTCGATTTCCATGGAAGTGGGCAGCACCGACATCAACATCCGCAACCTGCTGCAACTCAACCAGGGTTCGGTGATCGAGCTGGACCGACTGGCCGGTGAGCCGCTGGACGTGCTGGTCAACGGCACCCTGATCGCCCACGGCGAAGTGGTTGTGGTCAACGAGAAGTTTGGCATCCGCCTGACCGACGTGATCAGCCCAAGCGAACGTATCAAGAAGCTGCGCTAAGTGAAGAGGGTACTGGGGTTTTTATTGGCGTTGCCGTTCAGCGTTCTGGCCGCCGAGCCGGTTGCGACGGCGGCGGCCGCGCCGGCAGTCAGTAGCGGTGTGGCCGGGCAACTGACGCAGTTGGTGTTCGGCTTGCTGTTGGTGCTGGGGTTGATCTTCTTCCTCGCCTGGCTGCTGCGCCGGGTCCAGCAGGCCGGGCCGGCCGGTAAGGGGCAGGTGATCGAGATTGTCGGTTCCCGTGCCTTGGGCCCCCGCGACCGTTTGATGCTGGTGCAAGTCGGCAATGAGCAGATCTTGCTTGGCCTGAGCCCCGGCACGATCACTGCACTGCATGTGCTTAAAGAGCCGATTGAAGTGCCGACCACCACCGAGAAAGCGACCCCGGAGTTTGCCCAGCATCTGTTGAAGATACTCGGCAAGGATCAGAAGGATAAGAAGTAATGGGTGCGTTACGCATCGTCTTGACGCTGGCCCTGATGCTGGCCGCGCCGCTGGCGTTCGCCGCCGATCCGTTGTCGATCCCGGCGATCACCCTGGGCACCAATGCCGATGGTGCCCAGGAATACTCGGTCAGCCTGCAGATCCTGCTGATCATGACCGCGCTGAGTTTCATCCCGGCGTTCGTCATGCTGATGACCAGTTTCACCCGGATCATCATCGTCTTCTCGATCCTGCGTCAGGCCCTCGGCCTGCAACAGACGCCGTCGAACCAGATCCTCACCGGCATGGCGCTGTTCCTCACCATGTTCATCATGGCACCGGTGTTCGATCGGGTGAATCAGGATGCCTTGCAGCCGTATCTGGCGGAGAAACTCACCGCTCAGGATGCCGTGGCCAAGGCCCAGGTGCCGATCAAGGACTTCATGCTGGCGCAGACGCGCAGCAGCGATCTCGAGCTGTTCATGCGCCTGTCCAAGCGCACCGACATCGCTTCGCCGGATCAGGCACCGCTGACCATTCTGGTGCCGGCCTTCGTCACCTCCGAGCTTAAAACCGCGTTCCAGATCGGCTTCATGATCTTCATTCCGTTCCTGATCATCGACCTGGTCGTGGCCAGTGTGCTGATGGCCATGGGGATGATGATGCTCTCGCCGCTGATCATTTCCCTGCCGTTCAAGATCATGCTGTTCGTGCTGATCGACGGCTGGGCGCTGATCATGGGCACCCTGGCCGCCAGCTTTGGAGGGCTCTAGGCATGACCCCTGAAGTGGCGGTGGACCTGGTGCGTGGAGCCCTGTGGCTGACCGCCAGCATCGTGGCGATCATCGTGGTCCCCAGCCTGATCGTCGGCCTGCTGGTGGCCATGTTCCAGGCCGCGACCCAGATCAACGAACAGACCCTGAGCTTTCTGCCGCGTCTGCTGGTGATTCTGGTGGTACTGATCATGGCCGGCCCCTGGCTGGTGCGCGAGCTGATGGAGTACACCGAGACCCTGATCATGAATATTCCGATGCTGATCGGCTGACGCCCGTGCTTGAGCTGAGCGATGGGCAGATCGGCAGCTGGGTGGGCAGCTTTCTGCTGCCACTGTTTCGTATCGCCTCCATGTTGATGCTGATGCCGATCATCGGCACGCAGCTGGTCTCGGCGCGGGTGCGGCTGTATTTCTCCCTGGCCATCTGCGTGGTGTTGGTGCCGGCTCTGCCCGAGATGCCGACAGTGGATGCCATCAGCCTGCAGGCCTTGCTCTGGATCGCCCAGGAAATACTCATCGGCGCGATGCTGGGCTTTACCCTGCAGCTGTTCTTTCAGGTCTTCGTGATCGCCGGGCAGATCGTGGCCATGCAGATGGGCCTGGGCTTCGCCTCCATGGTCGATCCGGCCAACGGCGTCTCGGTGCCGGTGATCGGCCAGCTGTTTATGATTCTGGTGACCCTGCTGTTTCTCGCCATGAATGCCCATCTGGTGGTGTTCGAGGTGCTGGCGGAGAGTTTCGTGACCCTGCCGGTGGGCGGCGGCTTTCTGCTCGACAACTACTGGCAGGTGGCTAATCGGCTGGGTTGGGTGATCGGCGCGGCGCTGCTGCTGGTGTTGCCGGCGATCACCGCACTGCTGGTGGTCAACCTGGCGTTCGGGGTGATGACCCGGGCCGCGCCGCAGCTGAATATCTTCTCCATCGGTTTTCCCCTGACCCTGGTGCTGGGGATGGTTATCGTCTGGATCGGCATGGCCGATATCCTCGCCCAGTACCAGGTGTTTGCCACCGAGGCTTTGGGCTTCTTGCGTGCGATGGCGGGGGCATAAGCGATGGCCGAATCCGAAAGCGGTGCCGAAAAAAGCGAGGAACCCACGGGCAAGCGACTGAGCGAGTCGCGCAAGAAGGGTCAGATCGCCCGCTCCAAGGAACTCAATACCCTGGCCGTGACCCTGGGCGGTTTCGGTGGGTTGCTGGTATTTGGTGGCAGCATGGGCAACGCCATGCTGGACATCATGCGCGGCAACTTCTCCCTGCCGCGGGAGGCGATCATGGATGAGAACAGCATGGGGCTGTGGCTGGCCGCCTCAGGGGAAATAGCCATGGAGGCCATGTTCCCGCTGTTTCTGTTGCTGCTGGTGGTGTCCATCCTGGGGCCCATCTCCCTGGGTGGCTGGCTGTTCTCGGCCGAGGCCATGGCCCCCAAGGCCAGCCGGATGAACCCGCTGGCCGGGCTCAAACGGATGTTTTCGGTCAATGCCCTGGTCGAGCTGCTCAAGGCCCTGGCCAAGTTTGTGCTGATTCTGCTGGTGGGGGTGGCGGTACTGGCGGCCTTTCAGGATGACCTGCTGGCCATCGTCCATGAGCCCATCGAGTCGGCCATTATCCATGCGCTGAGCGTGGTGGGCTGGAGTGCGCTGTGGATGTCCTGCGGGCTGATTCTGATCGCCGCAGTGGATGTGCCGTTCCAGCTGTGGAGCAACAAGAAAAAGCTGATGATGACCAAGCAGGAGGTGCGCGACGAGTACAAGGACAGCGAAGGCAAGCCCGAGGTCAAACAGCGTATCCGGCAGATGCAGCGGGAAATCTCCGAGCGACGCATGATGCAGGCCGTACCCGAGGCCGACGTGGTGATCACCAACCCGACCCACTTTGCCGTGGCGCTCAAGTACGATCCGAGCAAGGGCAGCGCGCCGGTGCTGCTGGCCAAGGGTGGCGACTTCACCGCCCTGAAGATTCGCGAAATCGCCAACGAACACAAGGTGATGGTGCTGGAATCGCCGGCCCTGGCGCGGGCGGTGTTCTATTCCACCGAGCTGGATCAGGAAATCCCCGCCGGCCTGTACCTGGCCGTCGCCCAGGTCCTGGCCTACGTCTACCAGCTGCGCCAGTACCGGGCCGGCAAGGGCAAGCGCCCGGCCCCGTTGCCGGACCTGCCGATCCCGCCGGATTTGCGCCGCAACGAGTGACGCACAGCCTGCCGCCGGCATGCCGGTGACAGGCTGTGCCGTCTAGTCGATCACGCCGCAGGCTACGCGTGTTCCGCCACCGCCCAGTGGTTGGGGATGGTCGGCATGGTTGTCGCCACCTGCATGGACCATCAGCGACAGGCCTTTCAGCTCCCCTGGATGCTTGATCCGTGGTGCCAGTACCGGCTGGCTGGCCTTGCCGTCCGCCGTGACCAGCAGGGTGGGCAAATCACCCAGGTGGCCGTCGCCCCAGGGCTGACCGTGTTTGCCAGTGTTCTGCGGGTCCCAGTGGCCGCCAGCGGCTTCGGCTGCCGAGGGCTGGCCATCCTTGGGGGCCGGATCGCAGCTGGGCTGGCTGTGTACATGAAAGCCATGCAGGCCGGGTTCGAGGCCGTGCAACTGCGGGGTAAACACCACGCCATACGGGCTATCGCTGATAAGCACCGTGCCGATCGAGGCCCCCTGGCCTTTGCCATCCACGGCCTTGAGTTCGACCGACAGTTCGGCTGCCTGAAGGTTGGCGGCGCAGCAGCCGGCCAGTGCGGCAATCATCCATCGTTTCATTCTTGAATTCCTCGGTGGCTCTCGAGAAAACGCGGCGGGCATGCCGCGTCCTTGCCAGTGCTGGGACTGGCATTTGCTGCCGAGGTTCGCTGTTTCTATCACGCGCCAGCATTCCTCCCTGGTGGAGCGCCGCCTGGCGAGTGATTGCGAGCGGCGTGGGTGAAAGTGGAAGGCTTCTTGCAATCACCGACACAGTGACGCCTTGGGCGTCAAAAGATTGAATCGGCTGGGGTAGGGCAGTGGCAATAGATCGTTCGCAAATGATCAGTGATGTGCGCAGCAACCTGTCGGGGTTGAAGCAGGGCAATCTGGGCATACCGCTGCTGCTGCTGGTCATGCTCGGCATGGTCATGCTGCCGATTCCGCCCTTTCTCCTCGATGTGCTCTTCACCTTCAGCATCGCCCTGTCGATCGTGGTGCTGCTGGTCAGCATCTATGCGTTGCGCCCCCTGGATTTCGCGGTTTTCCCCACCATTCTGCTGGCGGCCACTCTGTTGCGCCTGGCGCTGAACGTCGCCTCGACCCGGGTGGTGCTGCTGCACGGGCATGGCGGCGGCGATGCCGCAGGACAGGTGATCCAGGCCTTCGGCGAGGTGGTGATCGGCGGCAACTATGTGGTCGGTATCGTGGTGTTCGCCATTCTGATGATCATCAACTTCGTGGTGGTGACCAAAGGTGCCGGGCGCATTTCCGAGGTCAGCGCACGCTTTACCCTGGATGCCATGCCGGGCAAGCAGATGGCCATCGACGCCGACCTCAACGCCGGCCTGATCGACCAGGCCGAAGCCAAGCAGCGCCGTTCCGATGTGTCCCAGGAAGCCGACTTCTACGGCTCCATGGACGGTGCCAGCAAATTCGTGCGCGGCGATGCGGTGGCCGGCCTGCTGATTCTGTTTATCAACCTGATTGGCGGTATCGCCATCGGCGTGTTCCAGCACAGCCTGAATTTTGTCGATGCGGGCAAGGTCTACACCCTGCTGACCATCGGTGACGGCCTGGTGGCACAGATTCCTTCGCTGCTGTTGTCCACCGCGGCGGCCATCATGGTGACCCGGGTTTCCAGTTCCGAGGATATGGGCGCTCAGGTCAATCGCCAGATGTTTGCCTCGCCCCGCGCCCTGGCGGTGGCGGCCGCGATCATGATCGCCATCGGTCTGGTGCCAGGCATGCCGCACTTCTCCTTTATCGGTCTGGGCCTGGTGGCGGCTGGCGCGGCCTACTGGATCGCCAACAAGCAGCGGGTGGTCCAGGAGAACGAGATCAAGGAAGTGCAGCGCCAGCAGGAACTGTTGCCGGCGCAGCGGGCCCAGGAGGTCAAGGAACTGGGCTGGGATGACGTGACGCCGGTGGATATGGTCGGCCTGGAGGTGGGCTACCGCCTGATCCCGCTGGTCGATCGCAACCAGGGTGGCCAGCTGCTGGCGCGGATCAAGGGGGTGCGCAAGAAGCTGTCCCAGGAAATGGGCTTTCTTATGCCCTCGGTGCATATTCGCGACAACCTCGATCTGCAGCCCAATGCCTACCGTTTGACATTGATGGGTGTCAGTGTGGCCGAGGCCGAGGTCTATCCGGATCGCGAGCTGGCGATCAACCCGGGGCAGGTCTTCGGCACGTTGAACGGCATTGCCGCCAAAGACCCGGCGTTTGGTCTGGAGGCGGTGTGGATCGACCCGAGCCAGCGCGATCAGGCCCAATCCCTGGGGTACACCGTGGTCGATGCCAGTACCGTGGTCGCCACCCACCTCAACCAGGTGCTGCACAAGCATGCCCACGAGCTGCTGGGGCATGAGGAAGTGCAGCAGCTGCTGCAGCTGCTGGCCAAGAGTTCGCCCAAGCTGGCCGAGGAATTGGTGCCGGGTCTCATCTCGCTGTCGACCCTGCTCAAGGTGTTGCAGGCTTTGCTGCAGGAGCAGGTTCCGGTCAGGGATATCCGCACCATCGCCGAGGCCATCGCCAATGTCGCGGTCAAGAGTCAAGATCCCGCCGCGATGGTGGCGGCGGTACGCGTCGCCCTGGCTCGGGCAATCGTGCAAAGCATTGTGGGACTAGAGCTGGAGCTGCCTGTGATCACCCTGGAGCCCAGGTTGGAACAGATATTGCTCAACAGTATGAACAAGGCCGGACAAGGCTCCGAGGAGGGCATTCTTCTGGAGCCCGGGATGGCCGAGAAGCTGCAGCGTTCCCTGGTGGAAGCGGCGCAGCGCCAGGAGATGCTCGGCAAGCCGGTGATACTGCTGGTGGCCGGTCCGGTCCGGGCGATGCTCTCGCGTTTCGCGCGGCTGGCGGTTCCGAGTATCCATGTACTGGCATACCAGGAAATTCCGGACAACAAGCAAGTCACCATCGTTGCGACGGTGGGGCAGAACTAACCGAGGTTACAGGCCATGCAGGTCAAACGCTTTTTCGCCGCCGATATGCGTACCGCCATGAAACTGGTGCGCGATGAGCTGGGTGCCGATGCCTCGATCATCGGCAATCGCCGGGTTGCCGGCGGTGTCGAGCTGACTGCCGCACTGGATTATCAGATTCCTGCCGCGCCGGCCCGCCAGCCCAACCCGGCGCTGGAGGCCGAGCTGCGTCAGACCCAGGCTAAGATCGCCTCGGCCCAGGCCGAGTTGGTCAGCCGTGCCCAGGGCGATGCCGGCAAGGACCGCCAGCTGCTTGGCGCGCCGCCGAGCATGCCCGCTGCCAGTCTGGCGGCGGCCCTGCAACAACCTCAGGGCGCACCGGCTGCGGTAAGCGATCAGCGCGCGCTGGATGCCATGCGTTTCGAGTTGCATGGTCTGCGCGAGCTGATCGAGGTGCAGCTCGGCTCCATCGCCTGGGGCCAGTTGCAGAACCGTCGGCCGCAGCAGGCCAACCTGTGGCGGCGCCTGCAGCGCATGGGCCTGTCCGCCGAGCTGGCCAAGGCCCTGCTCGAGCGCGTGGCCAATGTCGCCGAGCCGCGCCAGGCCTGGCGCATGCTCCTGGCCCATCTGGCCCACGCGATCAAGACACCGAAGCAGGAACCGATGGACGAGGGCGGGGTGATCGCCCTGGTCGGTCCCGCCGGCATGGGCAAGACCACTACCCTGGCCAAGCTGGCGGCGCGCTACGTGCTCAAGTACGGCGCGCAGCATATCGCCCTGGTCAGCCTGGACAGCTACCGCATCGGTGCCCAGGAGCAACTCAAGACCCTGGGGCGCATCCTCGATGTGCCGGTGACCCTGGTCGATCCGGGACAGTCGCTGACCCAGGCCCTGGCCCCGCTGGCGCGCAAGCGCGTGGTGCTGATCGATACCGCCGGCCTGCCGGGCAACGATCCGGCTCTGCGCATGCAGCTGGAAACCCTGGCCAGTCGCGGGGTCAATGCGAAGAATTATCTGGTGATGGCGGCAACCAGTCAGAGCCAAGTGCTGAAAGCGGCCTACCATAGTTACAAACCGTGCGGTTTGTCCGGCTGCATCCTGACTAAGGCGGACGAAGCCACCAGCCTGGGCGAGGTTTTAGGGCTGGCTATTAGCCAGCGTCTACCGGTAGCCTATCTGACCGATGGGCCGCGGATCCCGGACGATCTGCATGTGCCGCGCAGCCATCAGCTGGTGAGTCGGGCGGTGGGGCTACAGGCGACCCAGGACCCCAGCGAGGATACGATGGCCGAGATGTTTGCCGGCCTCTATCAGCAGCCAACGCGCCGCGCGAGTTGAGCATTAATCAACAGAACACCGCCAGCCACATGGCTGCGGTCGAAGTTAGACAACAGGTGTGTAGATAACATGGGCATGCATCCCGTACAGGTGATTGCTGTAACCGGCGGCAAAGGTGGCGTCGGTAAGACCAATGTGTCGGTGAATCTGGCTTTGGCCCTGGCCGACCTCGGCCGCCGGGTGATGCTGATGGACGCCGACCTGGGTCTGGCCAACGTCGACGTACTGCTGGGGCTGAGCGCCAAACGCACCCTGGAAGATGTCATCAGCGGTGAGTGCGAATTGCGCGAGGTCCTGCTGCAGGGCCCGGGGGGCATCCGCATCGTGCCGGCGGCGTCCGGTATCCAGAGCATGGTGCAGCTGTCGCCTATGCAGCACGCCGGGCTGATTCAGGCGTTCAGCGATATCAGCGACAACCTCGATGTGCTGATTATCGACACGGCGGCCGGAATCGGCGATGGGGTGGTCAGCTTCGTGCGCGCGGCCCAGGAAGTGCTGGTGGTGGTGTGCGACGAGCCGACCTCAATCACCGATGCCTATGCCCTGATCAAGCTGCTTAACCGCGATCACGGCATGAACCGCTTCCGCGTATTGGCCAATATGGCCCACAGTCCGCAGGAAGGTCGCAATCTGTTTGCTAAGCTGACCAAGGTCACCGATCGTTTTCTCGACGTCGCCCTGCAGTATGTAGGTGCCGTGCCTTACGACGAGTCGGTGCGCAAGGCCGTGCAGAAACAGCGCGCGGTTTATGAAGCCTTCCCGCGCTCTAAATGTGCGCTGGCGTTCAAGGCGATAGCCCAGAAGGTCGATGCCTGGCCGCTACCGGCCAACCCGCGCGGTCATCTGGAGTTTTTCGTCGAGCGTCTGGTGCAGCAACCGGTCGCGGACCCGGCCATATGACAGCAGCCTCTGGACTCCGTATGTATAGCAAAGCGCAGGCGCAGGACTCCCAGCACCAGTTGATCGAGCGCTATGCGCCCCTGGTCAAACGCATTGCTTACCACCTGTTGGCGCGTCTGCCGGCCAATATCCAGGTGGACGATCTGATTCAGGCCGGAATGATCGGCCTGCTCGAAGCGTCAAAAAAATACGACTCCAGCAAAGGTGCCAGTTTCGAGACATTCGCCGGCATCCGCATCCGCGGTTCGATGCTCGACGAGGTGCGCAAAGGTGACTGGGCCCCCCGTTCAGTGCATCGAAACAGCCGCATGGTCAGCGACGCCATTCGGGTAATTGAGGCCAGAACCGGTCGAGACGCTAAAGATCAAGAGGTTGCGGCCGAACTCCAATTGAGTCTCGAGGATTACTACGGCATTCTTGGCGACACTTTGGGCAGCCGCCTGTTCAGCTTCGACGACCTGTTGCAGGATGGCGAGCACGGCGGGCTGCGCGAGGATCTTGCCGGCCACCACCTCGAACCCTCGCGCGATCTGGAAGACGAACGCTTTCAGGCGGCGCTGGCCGACGCCATTGCCGGCCTGCCGGAGCGCGAGCGGTTGGTGTTGGCGCTGTATTACGACGAAGAACTGAATCTCAAGGAGATCGGCGAGGTACTGGGGGTTAGCGAGTCCCGCGTCAGCCAGCTTCACAGCCAGTGCGCCGCACGGTTGCGGGCGCGGCTTGGCGAATGGCGCGCGAACTAGGCAGTTAAATCAGCAGGCCGGTTTCACGATTAAAGGCGTAGCCAGGTGCTGGCTGCGTTTGGACTGTACGGAGGTCGACTTGGACAAAAATATGAAAATCCTCATCGTTGATGACTTTTCAACGATGCGCCGGATCATCAAGAACCTCCTGCGTGATTTGGGGTTCACCAATACCGCGGAAGCCGATGACGGCACCACCGCCTTGCCGATGCTGCAGAGCGGCAGTTTCGATTTCCTGGTGACTGACTGGAATATGCCAGGCATGACCGGGATCGACCTGTTGCGTGCGGTGCGTGCCGATGAGCGCCTGAAAACCTTGCCGGTGCTGATGGTCACGGCAGAAGCCAAGCGCGATCAGATCATCGAGGCTGCGCAGGCGGGGGTGAACGGTTATGTGGTCAAGCCGTTCACCGCTCAGGTGCTTAAAGAGAAGATTGAAAAGATCTTCGAGCGGGTCAACGGCTGATGTTTGCCGCGAGGGTACTATGGAACATAAAGATTCCCCTCAGAGCGACCTCGAGTCGACTCTGAAGCTAAGCGCTCGCCAGCTGGTTGACAGCCTGGAGCAAGGCAATTTCGGCGAAGCGGTACAGCTGATCCATGAACTGAACAAGGCCCGCGATCGCGGCCTGTATCACGAGGTCGGCAAACTGACCCGGGAATTGCACAACGCGATTGTCAATTTTCAGCTCGATCCGCGCGTACCCCATGCCACCGAAGTTTCCCAGATCACCGATGCCACCGAGCGCCTCAACTATGTGGTGACGATGACCGAGAAAGCGGCCAATCGCACCATGGACCTGGTCGAGCAGAGTGCTCCGCTGGTCAATGACCTCAGCGCCGAAGCGCAGAGCCTGAGTGCCGACTGGGGGCGTTTTATGCGCCGCGAGATGAGCGCCGATGGCTTTCGCGAGCTGGCCAAGCGCGTCGAACTGTTTCTTGCCCGCAGCGAGCGCGACGGCAGCAAGCTGTCCGGCCATCTCAACGACATTCTGCTCGCCCAGGACTATCAGGACCTCACCGGTCAGGTGATCAAGCGGGTGACGCAACTGGTTACCGAGGTCGAAAGCAACCTGCTCAAGCTGGTGCTGATGGCCAGTCAGGTCGATCAGATTGCCGGCATCGAGCACAACCACGAACTGCTGCGCGCCGAACAAGAACAACAAAAAGAGCCTTCCCACGGTGAAGGTCCGCAGATTCATGCCGATAAGCGTGAAGACGTCGCATCCAATCAGGATGATGTCGACGACCTGCTTTCCAGCCTGGGATTTTAGGAGCACGTCTTATGAGCTTCGGCGCCGATGAAGAAATCCTCCAGGACTTCCTGGTAGAGGCCGGCGAGATTCTTGAACTATTGTCCGAGCAGCTCGTAGAGCTGGAAAGTCGGCCGGACGACATGAATTTGCTCAACGCTATTTTTCGCGGGTTCCATACCGTCAAAGGTGGTGCCGGTTTTCTCCAGCTCAATGAGCTGGTGGAATGCTGCCATATCGCAGAAAACGTTTTCGACATCCTGCGCAAGGGTGAGCGGCGCGTCGACTCGGCACTGATGGATGTGGTGCTGGAAGCACTGGATGCCGTCAACAGCATGTTTACCGAGGTGCGCGAGCGCACTGACCTGACTCCGGCCACGCCCGAGTTGCTGGCCGCCCTGGCGCGCCTGGCTGAACCTGCGGGAGCCGCTGCGCCTGTCGCCGAAGCACCTGCCGCACAGCCCGCGCCCGTAGCGGGCGGTGCCGATATCACCGATAGCGAATTCGAACAGCTGCTCGGTGCCCTGGATGAAGCCCCCGCGCAGGCGGTTGTGGCAGCCAGCGGCGATGAAATCACCGACGACGAGTTCGAGTCCCTGCTCGACCAGTTGCATGGCAAGGGCCAGTTCGCGGCCGCCGAGCCCGCCAGTGTGGCGGCCCCCGCTGCTGCGGCAGCAGGCTCTGACGAAATCACCGACGACGAATTCGAGTCCCTGCTTGACCAGCTGCATGGCAAGGGCCAGTTTGCGCCGCCAGCCGCGGAACCGGCGGCCAAGGCGACTCCCGCCGCCCCTGCAGCGGCGTCCGGCGGTGACGAAATTACCGATGACGAGTTCGAGGCATTGCTCGATCAGCTGCATGGCAAAGGCAAGTTTGTCGAGCCCGAGGCCATCAGTGCCCCGCCTGCGGCGGCCCCGGCGAAACCCGTAGAGCCCGCCAAGCCGGTGGCCAAACCCGCGGCGAAACCTGTGGCCAAACCCGAGCCGGTCAAGGTTGCGGCCGCCCCGGCCGCGGAGAAGGCTGCGCCGCCCAGCGAGGCGGAAACCACGGTCAGGGTCGATACCGCGCGCCTGGACGAAATCATGAATATGGTCGGCGAACTGGTGCTGGTGCGTAACCGCCTGGTGCGCTTGGGCTCCAACAGCGCCGACGAGGCCATGTCCAAGGCCGTATCCAACCTCGACGTGGTGACCGCAGACCTGCAGACCGCGGTGATGAAGACCCGCATGCAGCCGATCAAGAAGGTCTTCGGGCGCTTCCCGCGGCTGGTTCGCGATCTGGCCCGCCAGCTCAAGAAAGAGATCAACCTGGAGCTGGTCGGCGAAGAAACCGACCTGGACAAGAACCTGGTCGAGGCCCTGGCCGATCCGCTGGTCCACCTGGTGCGCAACGCGGTCGACCACGGTATCGAGATGCCGGAGGAGCGCGAGGCCTCGGGCAAGCTGCGCGGCGGCAAGGTGGTGCTCTCGGCCGAGCAGGAGGGCGACCATATCCTGCTGTCGATCTCCGACGACGGCAAGGGTATGGATGCCGATCAGCTGCGCGCCAAGGCCGTGGAAAAAGGCCTGCTGGACAAGGACGCGGCCGACCGCCTCAACGAATTCGAATGCTACAACCTGATCTTTGCCCCGGGCTTCTCGACCAAGACCGAGATATCCGACGTGTCCGGCCGCGGGGTGGGCATGGACGTGGTGAAAACCAAGATTTCCCAGCTCAACGGCACGGTCAACGTGTTCTCGGTCAAGGGCCAAGGCTCGAAGATCGTGATCAAGGTGCCGCTGACCCTGGCGATCATGCCGACTCTGATGGTGATGCTGGGCAACCAGGCCTTCGCCTTCCCGCTGGTCAACGTCAACGAGATCTTTCACCTCGACCTGTCGCGCACCAATGTGGTCGACGGCCAGGAAGTGGTGATCGTGCGCGACAAGGCGCTGCCGCTGTTCTACCTCAAGCGCTGGCTGGTCGGCAGTGCCGCCCATGTGGAGCAGGGCGAGGGCCATGTGGTGATCCTTACCGTGGGCAGCCAGCGCATCGGCTTTGTCGTCGATCAACTGGTGGGCCAGGAGGAGGTGGTGATCAAGCCGCTGGGCAAGATGCTCCAGGGCACTCCGGGCATGTCGGGTGCGACCATCACCGGTGATGGGCGCATCGCCCTGATTCTCGACGTACCGAGCATGCTGAAGCGTTATGCTCGGCGCATCTGAATGTTAGCGGCACGCCTGTCTTTGTAGTGCCGTTTAGGAGTGTTTATGGCTGTTAAGGTGTTGGTGGTTGACGATTCCGGTTTCTTTCGCCGGCGTGTGTCGGAGATTCTTTCGGCCGACCCTAATATCCAGGTGATTGGTACAGCCACTAACGGCCGCGAGGCCATCGATCAGGCGCTGGCACTCAAGCCGGACGTGATCACCATGGATTACGAAATGCCGATGATGGATGGCATCACGGCCGTGCGTAATATCATGCAGCGCTGTCCAACCCCGGTATTGATGTTTTCCTCGCTGACCCACGAAGGCGCGCGGGTGACCCTGGATGCGCTGGAGGCCGGGGCCGTCGATTTTCTGCCGAAGAACTTCGAGGACATCTCGCGTAACCCGGAACGGGTCAAGCAGCTGCTGTGCGAGAAGATCCATACCATCGCCCGCAGCAACAGACGCAGTTTCAGTCCGCCTGCCGCCCAGGCTGCTGCCCCCGCAGCGCAGGCCCGCTCTCCGCTGCGTCCTGCCGCTGGTACCACCAGCAGTCCGGTGAGTCGCCCGGTGGGTTCGGCTGCGCCCAAGCGCAAGGCCTACAAGCTGGTTGCCATCGGCACCTCGACCGGTGGTCCGGTGGCCCTGCAGCGAGTCCTGACCCAGTTGCCGGCCAGTTTTCCGGCCCCCATCGTACTGATCCAGCATATGCCGGCGGCCTTTACCAAGGCCTTCGCCGAGCGTCTGGACAAGCTCTGCCGGATCAGCGTCAAGGAGGCCGAGGACGGCGACGTGTTGCGCCCAGGCCTGGCCCTGCTGGCCCCCGGCGGCAAGCAGATGATGGTCGATGCCCGGGGCGTGATCAGAATCCTGCCCGGCGACGAGCGCCTGAACTACAAGCCCTGTGTCGATATCACCTTCGGTTCGGTGTCCAAGTCCTATGGCGACAAGGTGCTGGCGGTGGTGCTGACCGGCATGGGGGCCGATGGCCGGGAAGGCGCGCGCCTGCTCAAGCAGAGCGGCAGCCAGGTCTGGGCCCAGGACGAAGCCAGCTGCGTGATCTACGGCATGCCGATGGCCATCGTCAAAGCCGACCTGGCCGACGCGATCTACCCGCTCGACGAGATCGGCCGGCACCTGGCGGAGACCTGTATATAAATGGATGTACTGAGCCTGATTGGGGTCATCCTGGCCTTTGTCGCCATTCTCGGCGGCAACTACCTGGAGGGTGGCCATGCAGCGGCACTGCTTAACGGTCCGGCGGCGCTGATCGTGATTGGCGGTACCCTGGGCGCAGCCTTTCTGCAGGCCCCGGTCAATGTGTTCAAGCGTTCGCTGGCCATCAGTAGCTGGATTTTCTTTCCGCCGCATATTGACCTGATCGGCGGCATCAACCGGGTTGTCGGCTGGAGCATGACCGCGCGCAAGGAGGGCTTGCTCGGCCTCGAGGCGGTGGCCGATGCGGAGACCGATCCCTATGCACGCAAGGGCCTGCAGCTGCTGGTCGACGGTGCCGAGCCGGAAGCCATTCGCAGCATTCTCGAAGTCGATCTGTATACCCAGGAAGGCCGCGATATCCAGGCCGCCAAGGTGTTCGAGAGCATGGGTGGCTATGCGCCGACCATCGGCATCATTGGTGCGGTGATGGGGCTGATCCATGTCATGGGCAACCTGGCCGATCCGAGCATGCTCGGCAGCGGTATCGCCGTGGCGTTTGTCGCCACCATCTATGGCGTCGGCCTGGCCAACCTGCTGCTGTTACCCATCGGCAACAAGCTCAAGGCCATCGCCCAGCGCCAGTCGCGCTACCGGGAGATGTTGCTCGAAGGCGTCCTGTCGATCGCCGAAGGCGAGAACCCGCGTTCCATTGAGTTGAAGCTGCAAGGCTTTATGGATTGATGGGGACAGACTATGGCCCGCCGGCGGCATCACGAAGAACATGAAAACCATGAACGCTGGCTGGTGTCCTACGCGGACTTCATCACCCTGCTGTTCGCCTTCTTTGTGGTCATGTATTCGATCTCCTCGATCAACGAGGGCAAGTACAAGATCTTTTCGGACAGTATGACCGGGGTTTTCAATCAGTCCGATCGTGCCATCAAGCCGATTCCGGTTGGCGAACTGCGTCCGCGCACCATTGAGCCCGAGCGTGAAGTGGTGGATGACGAAAGTCCTCAGTCCGCCCCTGATTCCCTGGTCAGCATCGCCAGCAGTATTCGCGAGTCTTTCAGTGAACTGATTGACAGCGAGCAGCTGAGGGTCAGCGGCAACGAGTTGTGGATCGAGATCGAGCTCAGCTCCAGCCTGTTGTTTACCAGTGGCGATGCGATTCCCAATGGCGCGGCCTTCGACATCATCGAGAAGGTAGCCAAAATTCTGGCACCCTATGAAAACCCCATTCATGTCGAGGGCTTCACCGACAATCTGCCGATCCAGACGGCCCAGTACCCGACCAACTGGGAGCTTTCCACCGCACGGGCGGCGACCATCGTGCGTATGCTGACCCTCGATGGCGTCAGCCCGGGGCGGCTGGCGGCAGTCGGCTACGGCGAGTTCCAGCCGGTCGCGGATAACGCCACCGCCGAGGGCCGTGGGCGCAATCGGCGGGTGGTTCTGGTGATTTCCCGCAATCTCGATGTGCGCCGTAGTGTCAGTGGGGTGGGCAGCAGTAACGCCAAACCCGACGCAGCCCTGCGGCGGGCTGGCACGCAACCTGCACCAGCGTCACCAGCGCAGGCCCCGCAAGCGGGTGCCGTCAATCCCCCGTCGCCAGCCCCATAAGGGCGGCACCCGTTCTCGGTCAGGCGCAAGCTCACCGGGAGGATAAAGAGAATGAGAGTCTGGGCAGTAGCCAATCAAAAAGGTGGCGTGGGCAAAACCACCACCTCGATCGCCCTGGCCGGTTTGCTGGCCGATGCCGGCAAGCGCGTGGTGGTGGTCGACCTCGACCCCCATGGGTCGATGACCAGTTACTTCGGGCATGATCCCGACAGCCTCGAACACAGCAGTTTCGATCTGTTTCAGCATCAGGGCAGCGTGCCCCCGGGCCTGGCGCAGACCCTGTTGCTGCCAACCAGTCATGAGCGTATTGCCTTGCTGCCATCGAGTACCGCGCTGGCGACCCTGGAGCGCCAGTCCCCGGGACAGAGCGGCCTCGGTCTGGTGATCGCCAAGAGCCTGGCGCAGCTCTGGCAGGACTTCGATCACGCGGTCATCGACAGCCCGCCCTTGCTCGGCGTGCTGATGGTCAATGCCCTGGCCGCCAGCCAGCAGCTGGTGATCCCGGTGCAGACCGAGTTCCTCGCGGTCAAGGGCCTGGAACGCATGGTCAGCACCCTGGCGATGATCAACCGCTCGCGGCGTCAGGCCTTGCCCTACACCATAGTGCCGACCCTGTTCGATCGGCGCACCCAGGCGTCCATGAGTACCCTGCGGGTGTTGCGCAACAGTTACCCCGAGCATCTGTGGCCCGCCTATATCCCGGTAGATACGCGCCTGCGCGATGCCAGCCGGGCCGGCCTGACGCCCTCGCGCTTCGACCACAACAGCCGCGGCGTGCTGGCCTATCGCGCCCTGCTCAAACACCTGCTGGCCCAGCAGACCGCCGCGCAGGTTGCCTGAGATGAGCCGCTATGCTGAAGATAAGCGCTCAAGTCTGCCGCCGGCGCGGCCGATAGCCTGTACAGGTCGTTTTAGCAGGTTGCATTCATGAGTCGTCCCCTGGTTACCGCTACACGTTCGCAACTGGCTTTGCAGTCCTACTTGGACGGCTTGCTGCAGGAAGCTGCGGTCGAGCTGGCCGATAGCGTCGGGCTGGACGAGTTCGAGGCCGCCGTGCTCGAGGAGCAGGTGCGCGATGCCCGGGTCACGCCGCAGGCGGTGGCGGCCCCGGCACAGGTCGAACAGGTTGCCCAGGCTCTGGTCGTGCCGACTGTGGAACTGCCCGTGGCCCAGCCTGTGGCCGAGGTCGTGGTGGCAGCACCAGTGGCGCAAACCCGCAGCGAGCCTGCACCGCCGCAGATCATCGGGGTGCTGGCGGACGGTCGTCCCGAATGGGCACAGGAACCCTTCGAATGCCTGTTGTTCGATGTCGCCGGGCTGACCCTGGCCGTGCCTCTGGTGTGCCTGGGCTCGATCTATCCACTGGCCGGGCAGGAACTCACGCCATTATTTGGCCAGCCGGACTGGTTTCTCGGCATACTGCCGTGTCAGGCGGGTAATCTGAAGGTGCTGGATACCGCGCGCTGGGTGATGCCCGACCGCTACCGCGACGATTTTCGCGATGGCTTGCAGTATGTGATTTCGGTACAGGGCTATGAGTGGGGGCTGGCCGTGCATCAGGTCAGCCGTTCGATTCGCCTGGACCCCAACGAGGTCAAGTGGCGTACCCAGCGTACTCAGCGGCCCTGGCTGGCTGGCACGGTAATCGAGCATATGTGCGCGCTGCTGGATATCGCCTCACTGGCCGAGCTGATTGCCAGTGGTGCGGCCAAACGCATGGCGGCCGGCCGGCTGCATTGAATATTTTCCGGCGACGCGAGTAGCGCCGCCTTGCAACTATAGTAATGACAGCGGGGCCAACACCCGCGATCGCCGCCGCAAGCGGTTCATGACGAGGCTAGGGACATGAAGAAGAGTTCTGCACAAGGTTCTGAAGATCCGATTCTGCAGTGGGTGACTTTCCGTCTGGATAACGAAACCTATGGCATCAACGTGATGCAGGTGCAGGAAGTTCTGCGTTATACCGAGATCGCCCCTGTACCGGGTGCTCCGAGCTATGTGCTGGGCATCATCAACCTGCGCGGCAACGTGGTGACGGTGATCGACACCCGCCAGCGTTTCGGTCTGGACTCCACCACGGTGACGGACAACACCCGCATCGTGATCATCGAGGCCGACAAGCAGGTGGTCGGTATTCTGGTCGACAGCGTGGCCGAGGTGGTTTACCTGCGTCAGTCCGAGGTGGAGACCGCGCCCAATGTCGGCAACGACGAGTCGGCCAAGTTTATCCAGGGCGTGTGCAACAAGAATGGCGAGCTGCTGATTCTGGTCGAGCTGGACAAGATGATGAGCGAAGAAGAATGGTCCGAGCTGGAGAGCATCTAAGCCATGCTCGAGGCCCTGCTGGCGGTATTGGCCCTGGCCTGTATGGGGTTGCTGGGTGCCTGTATCTGGCTGACCAGGCAGCTGCGCCAGGCCGTGCAGTTGCAGGCCGAGGGCGATGCGCAGCGTGATCAGCGGCTCAAGGAACTGAGCCGGCGGCTGGATGCCTACCTGGCTGGCAGCGTGCAGATGGGCGAGGAGCTGTACGAGCTGCGCCGCGTTGTGGCACCGCTGCCGGACAAGCTGAGCCAGATGGAGCAGCGCGACCCCAGCAGCCTGTCCTTTACCCAGGCGGCGCGTCTGGCCGGCATGGGAGCCAGCGTCGATGACCTCACCCAGTCCTGTGGCCTGAGCAAGGCCGAAGCCGAGCTGGTCAGCAAGATGCAGCAGGCCCGCACCCAGCGCTCCTGAGTCAGTCCCGGTAAACCATTGGCGTGCTTAGCGCTGTGGGCCGTCGAGCAGGGGCAGGGGCGGGGTGATGTCCTGGTCACGGCCGAAGCCCGCCGGGCATTTCCCTTTCAAGTACCAGGCGAACGCGATGATCTCCGCGATGCAGCGGTATAGCTGCTCGGGAATCGCGTCGCCCAGTTCCAGGCGCGCCAGCAGGCGCACCAGTTCCGCATTCTCGTAGATCGGCACCTCATATTCACGGGCAATGGCCAGAATCGCTTCGGCCAGTTCGTCGTCGCCCTTGGCGCTGAGGATCGGCGCGTTCTGGCCGTCGTAGGTCAGGGCGATGGCCTGGCGTGGTGCGGTCTTCTTCATGCGGTTTCGTCCACCCAGCGCTGTTCCAGGGTCGTGCGCGGGCCGCGCGGTGGCGTGCCCTGGTTGCAGGCCAGCTCGCCGACCTGCACGCCCACACCATTGAGGCGCTGACGCAGGTTGTCCAGTTCGCCATCGATCAGACTGACGGTGCTGCTGCGTTCGGCCCACAGCTGGCTCGACAGCCGGCCCTGGGCCAGCTGTGCCTGCACCTGCAAGGGCCCGAGCGGCTCGAGGTCGAAGGCCAGTTCGACCTTCCACAGGGTTTCCTTCTTCTCGGGCTTGTCCGATTTGTTGCTCTCGTCGCGCTGGATCTTGACCTGCAGGGGCACCAGTTCCTGCTGGTTGCGCATCGGCAGCTCCAGTTGCCAGGTGGTCAGCAGGTTGCCGTCCGGGCCGACCTGGCTTTGCGCCAGGCTGGACAGTTGATGGGTCTGCAGGCGGGAAACCGCCGCTGCGGCCAGTTTCAGCAGGATTTCCAGATCGGCTTCGCCGTCCATGGCCTGCAGCAGGCGCGAGGGCAGGGGGAAATTCAGGGCCTGCTGGCGGCTGCTCATCTGGCCGAGGCCCAGCAGGTTGCGCGCCAGAGCCGGCATGGCCTGGGCCAGCACCGCGCCGGCATTGGCCGCGGCCAGGGGCTGACCGCTCGGCGTATTGGGCAGCAGTTGGGTGATCAGGCGCAGCAGGTTGGCCTTCAGATCGGTAGGCAGGGCGTGACCCTGGCCGCTCAGTAGTTTGCTTTCGAGCAGCAGGCCGCTGTCGCCAAGGGCCTGGCTCAGGCCCTTGGCCGTGCTCAGTTGGGCGGCATCGGGCAGGCCGCTCAAGAGTTTGTCGATGCTGGTACGCAGGCCCTCCGGCAGCGCCTGCTTGGTGCTCAGGCCTTGCAGGGCGGTGAGCAGGCCCTCCAGGGAACCCTGGCGATTGTGCTGGGTAGTCAGTTGCTGACCGAGCACCAGTTGGTCGAGACGGCCGCTCAGGGGCAGGAAGTTCAGCGCCTGGCGGCCCTGCACCTCGGCGCTGACCAGGCTGCCGAGGGGCAGTGGCAACGGGGTTTCCAGGGCTAGCTTGCTGCCGGCCAGCGGAGTATTGAGCAGGCTGAGGACCACCTTGTAGATCACCTGCTGGGTTTTGCCCTGCAGCTGTTGTTCGCGGGCTTCCACCTTGCCCTGCAGCAGGGTGCCGATGGGCAGTTGTTGCAGGTCCAGGCTGGTCAGGGCCTTGCCGGTGCCGGTCTGCAGCAGGACTGCCAGCCGGGTTTCCGAGAGGGCGGTCACCGCCAGCGCGGTACCCTGAGCCAGGGGGCGTGGGCTGCTGGCTTCGAGTGTGGTCTGGCGGCCATTCTCCAGAGTCAGCTTGAGCAGCACCTGGAAACTCTGGGCCACCTCCTTCAGGGCAATGACTTCGGCCTTGGCGGTTTCGCCACTGGCCAGCAGCCCCTGCATGGGCTGCAGCAGCTTTAGTGCCAGATCGGCAGGCAGGTTATTGGCGCGACTGCTCGGCGGCGTCGGTGAAACCGGGCGCGGGCTGCTGATTTCGCTCATGAACGGGTTACAACCTGTCGAAAATGCCCACTGCGGGAGGCGGGGCTGGACATGTATAATCGCGCCCCGTCTGGGGTCGGCTGCGTATTGCGCTTGCCTCAGTATAGCGGCCAAGACTCTGCCGACTTGAACAGCTTTTGCCATCCACTTTAGGTGTCGATGCCTTGACCAGTCCCCTTCTCGAAGCCGTGGCGCTCGCCTGTGAGCGGGACTGGCGCATGCTCTTCGAACGCCTGGAGCTGCGTCTGGTTCCCGGCGAGATGCTGCAGGTGGCCGGCCCCAACGGTAGCGGCAAGACCAGCCTGCTGCGTCTGCTGGCCGGTTTGATGCAGCCGACGGCGGGGGAAGTACGCCTTAATGGTCAACCCCTGGCCGAGCAGCGCGAGGAGCTGGCGCGCAACCTGCTGTGGATAGGGCATGCCGCCGGGATCAAGGGCCTGCTCACCGCCGAGGAGAACCTCACCTGGCTCTGTGCCCTGCATCTTCCCGCCGAGCGCGAGGCCATCTGGCAGGCGCTGGCGGCAGTGGGCCTGCGCGGTTTCGAGGATGTGCCCTGCCATACCCTGTCCGCCGGCCAGCAGCGCCGCGTGGCGCTGGCTCGCCTGTATCTGCCCGGGCCATCATTGTGGGTGCTCGATGAGCCCTTTACCGCGCTGGACAAGGCGGCGGTGGCGCAGCTGGAGCAGCATCTGGCGCAGCATTGCCAGCAGGGCGGCCTGGTGGTGTTGACCACGCACCATGAATTGACGGTCAAGCCGGCCGGTTACCGCGAGCTTGATTTAGGGCAACGCACGCCATGAGCAATGTCTTTACCCTGCTGCTGGCCCGCGAAGCGCGCCTGTTGTTTCGTCGCCCGGCTGAGCTGGCCAACCCGCTGGTGTTCTTTGCCATCGTCATCGCCCTGTTTCCGTTGGCGGTTGGTCCGCAGACGCAGTTGTTACAAAGCCTTTCGCCGGGACTGGTGTGGGTGGCGGCGCTTTTGGCCGTGCTGCTCTCGCTGGACGGGCTGTTTCGCAGTGATTTCGAGGACGGCTCGCTGGAGCAGTGGGTCCTTTCGCCGCACCCCCTGGCCCTTCTGGTTCTGGCCAAGGTGCTGGCACACTGGCTGTTCTCCGGGCTGGCCTTGGTGCTACTGGCACCGTTGCTGGCGCTGATGCTCGGTCTGCCGGGGCGTTGCCTGCCGGTGTTGCTGCTCTCGCTGTTGCTCGGTACCCCGGTCTTGAGCCTGCTGGGTGCTGTGGGTGCGGCGCTGACGGTGGGCCTCAAGCGCGGCGGCCTGTTGCTGGCGCTGCTGATTCTGCCACTGTATATCCCGGTGCTGATTCTCGGCAGCGGGGCGTTACAAGCCAGCCTGCAGGGACTGCCGGCGCTGGGCCACCTGTTATGGCTGGCCAGCCTCACCGCCCTGGCGGTGACCCTGACACCTTTTGCCATCGCCGCCGGTCTCAAGATCAGCGTCGCTGAGTAGACAATAAGCCTGAATGGCCGGTTGATCCTGGCGCTTGCCTGCGCCGCGATCCGCCCTAGCACTGATGAGTAACCTGATGAACTGGACGTGGTTTCACAAACTGGGCTCGCCCAAGTGGTTTTATGAGATCAGCGCGCGCTGGCTGCCCTGGCTGGCGCTGGCGGCGGTCTTGTTGCTGACGGTGGGCCTGATCTGGGGCCTGGCCTTTGCGCCGCCGGATTACCAGCAGGGCAACAGCTTTCGCATCATCTATATCCATGTGCCGGCGGCGTTCCTCGCCCAGTCGATCTACGTGATGCTGGCGGTGGCCGGTATCGTCGGCCTGGTGTGGAAGATGAAACTGGCCGATGTCGCCCTGCAGCAGGCTGCGCCCATCGGGGCCTGGATGACCGTGATCGCGCTGCTGACCGGTGCCATCTGGGGCAAGCCGACCTGGGGCACCTACTGGGTGTGGGATGCGCGCCTGACCTCGATGCTGATTCTGCTGTTCCTGTATTTCGGCGTGATCGCCCTGGGCAATGCCATCACCAACCGTGACAGCGCGGCCAAGGCCTGCGCGGTGCTGGCCATAGTCGGGGTGATCAATATCCCGATCATCAAATATTCGGTGGAGTGGTGGAACACCCTGCACCAGCCCGCCAGCTTCAGTGTGGTGAGCAAACCGGCCATGCCCTTCGAGATGTGGATGCCGCTGCTGTTGATGGTGCTGGGCTTCTACTGCTTCTTTGGCGCGGTGCTGCTGATGCGCATGCGCCTTGAAGTGCTCAAGCGTGAGTCGCGCAGCAGCTGGGCCAAAGTCGCCGTCAAGGCGCAGGTGGAGAAGGGGCTATGAGTTTTGCCAGCTTTGGCGAGTTTATCGCCATGGGCACCCACGGACCTTATGTCTGGTCCTGCTATGCCATCAGCCTGGCGATATTGGGGCTGAATGTGGCGCTGCCAATCCTGGCCCGCCGCCGTTATCTGCAAGACGAGGCGCGTCGTTTGCGCCGGGAGGAGTCGAAGTGAACCCTGTCCGCAAGAAGCGCTTGTATATAGTTCTGGCCATTCTCGCCGGTGCCGGCATCGCCGTGGCTCTGGCCCTGAGCGCGTTGCAGCAGAACATCAACCTGTTCTATTCGCCGACCCAGATCGCCAATGGCGAGGCCCCTCAGAATACCCGCATCCGCGCCGGCGGCCTGGTCGAGGCCGGCTCGGTCAAGCGCTCCGGCACCTCGCTGGATACCGATTTTGTGGTGACCGATGGTGCCAAGAACGTGACGATCCGCTACAGCGGCATCCTTCCCGACCTGTTTCGCGAAGGGCAGGGCATCGTCGCCATGGGCAAGTTGAATGCCGATGGCGTGCTGATCGCCGACGAAGTCCTGGCCAAGCACGATGAAAACTATATGCCGCCTGAGGTCATGCAGGCTCTGGAGCAGAGCGGCATGAAACAGCAGCACGATGCGGCCAACGCGGCCAAGCAGGCGTCCCCATCGGAGTACGCGCAATGATTCCCGAACTTGGCCATCTGGCCATGATCCTGGCCCTGTGCATGGCGCTGGTCCAGGCCACCCTGCCGATGGTCGGTGCCTGGCGTGGCGACCGTCAGTGGATGAGCCTGGCCCAGCCCGCCGCCTGGGGCCAGTTTGCCTTTCTGCTGTTCTCGTTTATCTGTCTGACCTATGCCTTTATGGTCGACGACTTCACCGTGGCCTATGTGGCCAACAACTCCAACACGGCCTTGCCCTGGTACTACAAGTTCAGCGCCGTATGGGGCGCGCATGAAGGTTCGCTGCTGCTCTGGGGCCTGATCCTGGCCGGCTGGACCTTTGCCGTGTCGATCTTCTCGCGCCAGCTGCCGGAAGAAATGCTCGCCCGGGTGCTGGGCGTGATGGGCATTATCAGCATCGGTTTTCTGCTGTTTCTGATCGTCACCTCCAACCCCTTCGAACGCCTGCTGTTCGATACCCCGGCAAACGGCCGTGACCTCAATCCGCTGCTGCAGGACTTCGGCCTGATCATTCACCCGCCGATGCTCTATATGGGCTACGTCGGTTTCTCCGTGGCCTTCGCCTTCGCCATCGCCGCGCTGCTCGGCGGCAAGCTGGATGCGGCCTGGGCGCGCTGGTCGCGGCCCTGGACCACGGTGGCCTGGGCCTTCCTCGGCATTGGCATCGCCCTGGGCTCCTGGTGGGCCTATTACGAGCTCGGCTGGGGTGGCTGGTGGTTCTGGGACCCGGTGGAGAACGCCTCCTTTATGCCCTGGCTGGTCGGCACCGCGCTGATCCACTCCCTGGCGGTGACCGAGAAACGCGGCGTGTTCAAGAGCTGGACCGTGCTGCTGGCCATTGCCGCATTCTCCCTGAGCCTGCTGGGGACCTTCCTGGTGCGCTCCGGGGTGCTGACCTCGGTGCACGCCTTTGCCAGCGACCCGGAGCGCGGGGTGTTTATCCTGGCGTTCCTGCTGATTGTGGTGGGCAGCTCCCTGGCGTTGTTCGCCATCCGCGCGCCGGTGGTCAAGAGCCAGGTCGGTTTCGCCCTGTGGTCGCGGGAAACCCTGTTGCTGGTCAACAACATCATCCTGGTGGTGGCGGCGGCGATGATTCTGCTCGGCACCCTCTATCCCCTGGTGCTGGATGCCATCAGCGGCACCAAGTTGTCGGTCGGCCCGCCTTACTTCAATGCGTTGTTCGTGCCGTTGATGGGCCTGTTGATGGCGATGATGGCGGTGGGCGTGCTGGTGCGCTGGAAGGACACGCCGCTGCAGTGGTTGCTCGGCATGCTTTCGCCGGTGCTGATCGGCAGCGTGGTCCTGGCCGTGGTGGCGAGCCTGCTGCTGGGTGATTTCAACTGGGCCGTGCTCGGCGTCTGGCTGCTGGCCCTGTGGGTGGTACTGGCCGGGGTGCGCGATATCTATGAAAAGACCCGCCACAAGGGCTTGCTCAGGGGCCTGCCGAGCCTGACCCGCAGCTACTGGGGCATGCAGACCGCGCACCTGGGCATGGCGGTGTGCGCCCTGGGCGTGGTGCTCACCAGTGTCGGCAGTTTCGAGCGCGATATGCGCATGGCTCCCGGCGAGTCGGTGGAAATCGGCGGTTATCAGTTCGTCTTCGAAGGGGCCGAACACTTCGAGGGGCCGAACTTTACCTCCGACAAAGGCACTGTGCGCATCCTCGAAGAGGGCAAGCAGATCGCCGTGCTGCACCCGGAGAAGCGCCTGTATACCGTGCAGCAGTCGGTCATGACCGAAGCCGGCATCGATGCCGGGATCACCCGCGACCTGTTCGTCGCCCTGGGCGAGCCATTGGACAACGGAGCCTGGGCGGTGCGCGTGCACATCAAGCCCTTTGTCCGCTGGATCTGGCTGGGGGCCTTGCTGATGGGCCTGGGCGGTTTCCTCTCGGCTTCGGACAAGCGCTACCGCATGAAGGTCAGGACCCGGGTGCGTGAAGCCCTGGGCATGGCGGGGGTACAGGCATGAAACGGCTGATTCTGCTGCTGCCCCTGGCGATCTTTCTCGGTGTCGCGCTGTTTCTCTACCGCGGCCTGTTCCTCGACCCCAGCGAGCTGCCCTCGGCGCTGATCGGCAAGCCGTTCCCGGCGTTCTCTTTGCCGGCGGTGCAGGACGGCAAGACGCTGAGCGAGGCGGACCTCAAGGGCAAGCCGGCGCTGGTCAATGTCTGGGCCACCTGGTGCGTGGCCTGTCGGGTCGAGCATCCGGTGCTGAACAAGCTGGCCGGGCTCGGCGTAACCATCCACGGGGTCAACTACAAGGACGACAACGCCGCCGCGCAGAAGTGGCTGGTGGAGTTCCATGACCCCTACCAGCTCAATATCAACGATGCCCGTGGCACCCTGGGCCTGGACCTGGGCGTGTATGGCGCACCCGAGACTTTCCTGATCGACAAGGACGGCATCATCCGCCACAAGTTCGTCGGCGTGATCGATGAGCGGGTCTGGCGCGAGCAGCTGGCACCGCTCTATCAGGAATTGGTCGACGAGGTGCAACCATGACAAGTCGCATGAGAGCTACTGCGCTCGGCCATGCTGCGTTGAAAGCAGGCTCGGAATGCTCATTTACAACCCGTAAACTCCGCTTCCTCGCCTGCTTTCGCCTTGCCTACCCTTCGCTCGCTACGCTCTCAAGCGACTTGTGCCGGCGTTTGTTGACCGCCGCCGTACTGGGGCTGGCGCTGCTGGGCAGCGCCCAGGCCGCTATCGATACCTACGAGTTTGCCACTGAGGCCGAACGCGAGCGTTATCGCAACCTGGTGGAAGAGCTGCGCTGCCCCAAGTGCCAGAACCAGAATATCTCCGACTCCGACGCGCCGATTGCCATGGACCTGCGTGAGCAGATCTTCCGCATGCTGGAGGAGGGCCAGAGCAACGAGCAGATCATCGATTTTCTGGTCAGCCGTTATGGCGATTTCGTCCTCTACAAGCCGCCGGTAACCGCGCGCACCCTGCTGCTCTGGTACGGTCCGGGCGGCCTGCTGGTCGGGGGCTTCGTTTTGCTTGGGGTGATCCTGCTGCGCCGCCGTGGCAAACAGAATGCCGTGGCCTGCGGCCTGTCTGCGGATGAACAGCAGCGTCTGGCCGCCCTGCTTGATCAGCCGCCAGCCAGCCAGCGGCCTGCCAATAATCAACCGCCTGTGGATAAGAAAGACTGATGATCGAATTCTGGTTGTGTGCCGGTCTGCTGTTGCTGGCGGCCCTGGCTTTTCTGCTGATTCCGGTGTTGCGCGGGCGCAAGGCGCAAGCGGAAGAGGATCGTACTGCGCTCAATGTGAGCCTCTATCAGGAGCGTTTGCAGGAGCTGCAAGGCCAGCACGAGGCCGGCGCGCTGAACGATGAACAGCTGCAGCATGGTCGCGATGAAGCGGCCCGCGAGCTGCTGGCCGACACCGAAGGTACAGGGGCTCCGAGTCGCTTCGCCGCCCTGGGGCGGACGGTTCCGCTGGTGGCGGCCCTGTTGATGCCAGTGCTGGGCTTTGGCCTGTATCAGCACTGGGGTGCCATCGACGAGGTGGAACAGGTGCGTACCTTTGCCGCGCAGCCGAAGAGCATCGAGGAGATGACCGCGCGCCTGGAAGCCTCGGTGCAGAGCAATCCCGATTCTGCCGAGGGCTGGTACTTCCTCGGGCGCGCCTATATGGCCCAGGAGCGAGCGAGCGATGCGGCGGCGGCTTTCGAGCGTGCCGTGGGCGTTGCCGGGCGTGAGCCGGAACTGCTCGGGCAGTGGGCCCAGGCGCTGTACTTTGCCGGCAACAAGCAGTGGAACGAGCAGATGCAGGCGCTCACCGATGAAGCCTTGAAGGCCGATCCGGAGGAAGTCACCAGCCTCGGTCTGCTCGGTATTGCCGCCTATGAAGACGGACGCTTCACGGCGGCCATCGGCTTCTGGGAGCGTCTGGTCGCGGTACTGCCGGAGCAGGACCCTTCGCGGCAAGCGATTCAGGGCGGTATCGAGCGTGCCCGTGAGCGCCTCGACGGGCCGACAGAGGAGGCACAAACGCCAGCGGCTGCGGGGCAACTGACGGTCAAGGTCGAACTGGCCGCGGCGCTGCAGGATCAGGTGCAACCGAGCGACAGCGTGTTCGTCTTCGCCCGCGCCGCATCTGGCCCGCCGATGCCGCTGGCGGTCAAGCGCCTGACCGTGGCCGATCTGCCGGCGCAGGTCAGCCTGTCGGATAGCGACGCCATGATGCCGCAGCTGAAGATTTCCGGGTTTGAGCAGGTGCAGCTGGTGGCGCGGATTTCCCGCAGCGGCAATGCCACCGCCGGCGAATGGATCGGCAGCAGCCAGCCATTGGCCAGCAGCAGCACCGAGCTGCAGCAGCTGACCATCGACACCGCGGACGGACAGGCGCAATGAAGCGCTGGATGCAGTTAGTGCTGGCGCTGGGCTTGTCGAGCCTGGCCGGTTGCGCGGTACAGCAGGTCAGCGCCCCGATCACGCAACCGTCGGTGGCCAAGTCGCACCCGCGCTATGCACCGCCGCCCGGGGTGGACAGCCACTGGGATGGGCGTCTGGCGGTGTATGTGGTGGCTGGCGCGCGTGATCTGTACTACCGCGAGCGTACCTACTACCGCTGGAACAACGGCTGGAGCTGGGCGACCAACCCGCAGGGCCCCTGGCAGCCAACCGACAGCAGCGGCGTGCCGCCAGGCCTGTATCGGCGTTACGCCCAGTAAGCGCAGCGCAGACGGCTGGATGACTCAAGGTCCAGCCAGCAATCCGGGGCGCTCGCCCGCCCTGCGCGGATTTGCCCATAAGCCTGCCACTTCTTTCTGCCGATCAATGCGCTGGGCAGGGGGTGGCCGGGCGGCTTTCCTCGGGCAGTTCGAAATCTTCGATTAGCCGGCAGATCGCCTGACCATCGGGGGCACACTCGGGCCGCTCGGCCCAGTCGTCGAGGGCGTTGCGCATAACCAGGGCCAGACGCTGACACTCTTCGATATGGGCCTGCAGGGCCGCCAGGCGGTTGCTCAGCAGGTCGCGTACTTCACCGCAGGGCGCGCTGCCGCTTTCGGCTCGGGCGAGAATCGCCTGTACATCCTTGAGGCTGAAGCCCAGGCGGCGGGCGCGGGCGATAAAGCGCAGGCGCTGCAGGTCTGCGCTGGAATACGCCTGGTAGCCGTTATCCGGGTTGCGCGCGGGCCTTAGCAGGCCAAGATCGGTGTAGTGACGCACGGTCTCACTGCTGACGCCGGCGGCTTTGGCCAGTTGGGTTACGCGCATAGATACAGACTCCTGAAAAAACAAAGGCCGCGCCAGGTTAAAACCTGGGGGCGGCCCTTGGGTCAATCTCGCAGGTTTATTCGGCGATCTTCAGCTTGCGCGACTCATGATAGAAGTAGCGGATCTTCTCGTACTCGAAGGGGGAGTTGAGCTGACCATAGCGGAAGTTGACCGTGGAGCGCTGGTCGACTATTTCGAGCAGGGTGATTTCCGGATGACGAACGCTGGTTTCGGCGACGTTAAGCAGGTTGACCTGGCTGCTGGCGGCGAAATCCGCCACCAGCCCGCCGGTGTCGCGCAGGTTGGACGGGCCGAGCAGCGGCAGCATCAGGTAGGGGCCTGCAGGCGTGCCGTAGAAGCCCAGGGTCTGGCCAAAGTCTTCGCGCTGCTTGGGCAGGCCCATGCGGGTGGCCGGGTCCCACAGGCCGGCGACCCCTATGGTGGTGTTGAGCAGCAGGCGCGCGGTGGTCTGCATGGCGCGTTTGCCCTTGAGCTGCAGCGCACTGTTGAGCAGGTTAGGCACATCGCCCAGGTTGCTGAAGAAGTTGCTTACGCCACTTTGCACCAGGTTGGGGGTGACGTAGCGGTAGCCATCGACGATTGGCAGAAACACCCACTCATCGAAGCGATAGTTGAAGTGGTAGACCCGGCGATTCCAGGATTCCAGCGGGTCATAGACCTGCAGCGCGCCGAGGCTCGAGCGCTCGAACTCGCGCTGATCGAGACCTGGGTTGATCTGCAGATGCTGCATCGGCTGCTTGAAGCCGTCGTCATCGGCTGCGTGCTGCGCCTGGACCAGGCTGCTGACGAGGATCAGGCTTGCGAAAAGCGCGTTATGGAAAGGCTTAGCCACGGAAGAACTCCAGCATGGCGTCGCTGTTGACGCTGTAATTGAGGTTGCCGCAGTGGCCGCCGAGAGGGTAGACGGTCAGGCGATCGCCGAAGGTTTTACGCAGGAAACCGAGGTCGCCCGGGCCGAGAATCACGTCGTCGGCGTTGTGCATCACGGCGATCTTGCTGCTGCCTTTCAGGTAATCGGTCAGGGCATACAGGCTGACCTGGTCGATCAGCTGCAGCAGGCTGCCGCCGTCAGAGCGGGCGCGCCACATGGGAATCAGCTGTTCGGTCAGGTAGCAGTCGAAGTTGCACTGCAGGGCGCGCTTGAAGAATGGCGTCAGGCTGGTGCCGTCATCGATCGGGTAGTCGATCGGGGTGATCAGGCCGCGGCGGTTGATCAGGTCCGAGGTGAAAGCGATATCCGAGGACGAGAAGCGGAACACCGCGCCGATCAGCATGGCCATCTGCTCGTCCGAGAGCTGCTCGCGCGACTGCTGGAAGTCATAGAGCATGGCGTCGTTGATATCCAGGTAGCCTTTGGCCTGGAAGTAGCGCGTCAGCTTTTCCAGCACCAGTTCATAGAAGGTGGTGCTGCTATCGACACCCTCGACCTGGGTCTGCACCAGGCGGTCCAGGTTGCTGATCGAGGTGTAGAGGTTGACCGGCGGGTTGAGCAGCAGCACGCGCTTGAAGTT